>NZ_JALCZC010000058.1:0-25833 GCF_022690805.1 Anaeromyxobacter sp. SG66 | reverse complement strand
GCCGCGCGCGGCGCGCCGCCTGCCCCGGCCCGGGCCGAGGCGAGCGCGAGCCGGTAAGCGGCCCAGGCGGTCGCGCCGCCGGCCAGGACGAGCGCCGCGGCCCAGGGCAGCGCCGCGAGCACGCGGCCCGCGTAGAGCTCGCCGGCGCCGGCCTCCGCGAGCGCGGCGGGGTACGCGAGCCAGCGGAGCGCGCGGGCGCCGCGCAGCATGCGGAGCAGCGCGCCGGGATGGCCGGCGGTCCAGGCGAGGAGCACCCCCACGCCGACGTAGACCGCCGCGACCAGGATCTCCCGGGCGCGCCGGCCGCGGAGCAGCCGCGCGAGGAGCTCCTGGAGGAGCGCGACGAGCGCGACGGTGGCCACGACGAAGGCGGCGAGCACGACGGCGAGCAGCGCGAGCCAGGCGCCGGGACGCGCCACCGCGGCGCCGCCGAACGCGCCGGCGAGGAGCAGGCACCAGAACGCCGCGAACGGATCGCCCGCAACGGACGCCGCGAGCCCGTGGCCGAACGCCTGCGCCGGCGAGATGGGGTAGACGAGGAAGCGGCGCAGGTCGAGCGCGTCGCGCTCCGAGATCGAGAGCGACACCACCGTCCAGGTCTGCCAGACGCCGAAGAAGAGGGCCGCGATCGGCACGGTCGCCTGCAGCCCCCGCCCCGCGCGCACCGCCTGGTACGTGCCGATCCCGGTGAGCGCCGCGAAGGCGAGCCCGGCCGGCACGGCGACGACGTAGAGCGCGACGCGCGCGACGACCTCCGGCACGCCGCCGGGGCGCCGCAGCCGGCGCAGGAGCAGGAGCCAGCGGAGCTCCGCGAGCGCGCGCAGGGTGCCGAGCGCGCCCGGCGGCGCGGGCGCGCGTCCCCCCTCCCCCGCGCTCACGCGCCCTCGCCGAGCCAGGAGAGGCCGCGCACCTCGCCGCGCTCGTCTCCGACGGTGCGGATGAACACCTCCTCGAGCGTGAGGGCGCCGCGGACCTCCGCGAGCGTGCCCTGCGCCGCGAGGCGGCCCTCCCGGATGATCCCCACGTGCGTGACGATCCGCTCCACCACCTCGAGCACGTGGCTCGTGAGGAAGATCGTCAGGGCGCGCCGGGCGACGAGGTCCTGGAGGAGGCGCCGGATCCCGCTCACGGCGACCGCGTCGATGCCCTCGAACGGCTCGTCGAGGAAGAGCAGCCGGGGCCCGTGGATGAGGGCGCAGCCGAGCGCGAGCTTCTTCCGCATCCCGTGGCTGTACTCGGAGACGAGCTTCCCGGCGTCGTCCGCGAGCTCGAGCGCGCCGAGGAGCTCGTCGGCGCGCCGTCCGGCCTCGCGGCGCTCGAGCCCGTAGAGCTGCCCGTGGATGCGGAGCTGCTCCGCGCCGGAGAGGCGCTCGAAGAGCGCGAGGCCGTCCGGCACGACGCCGACGCGACCCTTCACGGAGAGCGGATCGACGGCGAGGTCCGTCCCGAGCACGCGCGCCCGCCCGGAGGTGGGGGCGAGCAGGCCGGTGAGCATCTTGATGGTCGTGCTCTTCCCCGCGCCGTTCGGACCGAGGAACCCGTAGAACGCGCCCTCCGGCACGGCGAGCGCGAGCCCCTCCACGGCGGCCCGCCCGTCGAACAGGCGCGTGAGCCCCTCCGTCTCGATCGCGAGCGTCGTCACGGGGCTGTTCTACCGCGGGCCGGGGAGGCGTGCCGGCGAGCCACCCACGATGGCACGCGGCCCCGGCGGGCGGCGCGACGCAGGCGACACGGCGGGTGAAGCGGGATCACTGGAGCGCGGCGGAGACCGCGTCGTCCTCGAAGTAGAGGAACCGCACGCCCATGCCGCGAAGCGCGAGCGGGCCGCGGTCGGCGGCGGGCGTTCGGCCGATGAGGTGGCAGACGTAGCGGACCTCCGCCACGGCGGTCATCTCGCCCGACTCGGCGGGGAACGTGACGCGGACCTGGGAGCCGATGGGGTGCGGGACGCGGGTCTCGACGAACATGCCGCCCTCGGAGATGTTCCGGGCGATCCCGAGCCCCATCCCGCGCTCGCCCTCGAGGTAGACGCGGAAGACCTTGTCGAGGCGCGGCGTCGCGCGACGTTCCACCGGCGCCGTCGTCCGCCCGTCCTTGCGGCTGTTCAGCATGTCGTCCGCCTCCTGCCTGAGACCGCAGGCTAGGGCGGTGTGCGAATGTGGTCAAAAAAGCGACCTGCGCCTTCATGGGCGCTCCTGCCGCACGCCGAAGGATTAACTTTCCTACAGGCCGGAGGGCGCCACGCTAGACTCGAGGCACCCGCCCGGGCGACCTGCCCGATTCGAACGGACTCCATCACATGCGTCTTCTCTGGGTCGCGGTACTGCTCCTCGCCTCCACCCCTGCTGCCGTCCGAGCGGGCGAGCGCTTCGACGCCGTCGCGACGAGCGCGGAGCGCCTCGACGCGCTCGAGCCCTTCCTCGCGCGCTACGTCGGCCACTGCACCGACATCTACACGCGCGCGGCCTGCGAGGCGAACGTGCTCGCGGCGCGCCGGTCCGTCGCCGGCAAGACGTTCACCGTTCGTGTCACCGACGCGGCGACGCTGGTCCGCGCCGAGCTGCAGGGCGACGGTTTCGTGCTGCTCGTGACGCCCTTCGTGGACGGCGGCGGGCTCGCCCTCACCCACGGCGCGCCGGCGCGGCAGGACGCCTCCGGCCACCCCCTCGTGAACCTCATTCCCATCCGCGGAAAGCTCCCGCCGGGCGTGATGGACATGGAGTTCCAGGGGCCGTTCCGCACCGGCGCCATCGAGCTCGAGATCGTCTTCAAGCCCGAGCGGACCTGGAAGCTGCCGCGGCGCGGCGAGGGCGGGCAGATGGAGGGCGTCGCCGCCCGCTTCGTGGCCATCCGCGTCATGGACGCGCGCACCGGCAACGAGATCGCCTCGCGCGTGCTGTAGCCGCCGCGCGAAAGCTGCTCCAGAGGGCCGCCCCGCCGACCGGGACGGCCCTCTGCTCTTCTGCGAGGCCGGGGCTACTGCCGTCCGCCGACCGGGACGGCCACGTAGACGAGGTCCTGGCCGCGGCGCACGCGCAGGAGCGCGACCTCGCCGTCCTTCATCCTGGCGATCGCCTGCGCGACGTCCTGGACCGTCTTCACCGGCTTCCGGTTCAGCTCGACGATGATCATGCCGGGCTCGATGCCGGCGCGCGCGGCCGGACCGCTCGCCACCACGTCGCGGACCAGCACGCCGTCGCCCGGCTCGACCCCGAGCTGGCGCGCGATCTGCGGCGTCAGATCGCCGAGCGTCACGCCGAGCTTCGGGCTCTTGTCGCCCTTCGGCTCCTCCTCGCCCGTGTCGCCGCGCGCGATCGCCTCCTCGTCGTCCGGGCGCTGCGCGACGGCGAAGCTCACCTGCTTCTTCTGCCCGCCGCGGAGCACCGTGAGGTCCACCTTGCTGCCTGGCGCGACCAGGGCGACGGTGCGCGTGAGATCGCTGCCCGAGGCCACCGGCTTCCCGTTCACCGCGACGATGACGTCGCCCGGCTGGACGCCGGCCTTGGCGGCGGGGCCGCGCGGCACGACGGCCTGCACGAGCGCGCCCTTCTGATCGGGCGGCAGCCCGAAGCCCTGCGCGAGGTCGCGGCTCAGGTCCGTGATCGACACGCCCGCGTAGCCGCGCGTCACCTTCCCCTTCTCGCGGAGCTGCGGGAGGATCGACTTCGCGAGGTTGATCGGGACGGCGAAGCCGACGCCCGAGCCGAGCTGCGGCGACACGATGGCCGTGTTGATGCCGACCACCTCGCCCTTGAGGTTGAAGAGCGGGCCGCCCGAGTTGCCGGAGTTGATGGCGGCGTCGGTCTGGAGGAAGTCGTCGTACGTGCCGGTGGGGTTCACCTCGCGGCCGCGGTGCTTCGCCGAGATGATGCCGAGCGTGGCGGTGTTGCGCAGGCCGAAGGGGCTGCCGAGCGCGAGCACGAAGTCGCCCTGCCGGATCGCGTCGGAGTCGCCGAGCACGACCGTGGGGAGGTTCTTCGGCGGGTTCACGAGCTTGATGAGCGCCACGTCGGTGGCCGGGTCCCGCCCGACCGTCTCGGCCTTGAACTCGCCGCCGTCGGTCAGCCGGACGAGGATGTCCGTGGCGTCCTGGACGACGTGGTTGTTCGTGAGGATGAAGCCCTCCGGGCTGATGAGGAAGCCCGAGCCGAGCGACGAGCCGCGGAACTCCTCGGGCATCTGCGGCGCGGGGCGACCGCCGAAGAACCTGTCGAAGAAGTCCTGGAACTCCTGGTCGTCGCCGCCGCCCTGCCCGGGCGCGCCGCCGCGGCCGCCCGGGGCCTGCCCGCGGCCGTGCGGCGACTGAGGCATCCCGCGGACGGGCGGGTGCTTCATGACGGTGGTGGTCGAGATGTTCACGACCGCGCCCTGCACCTTCTCGATGAGCGGCGCCACCGAGCCCTGCGAAGGAACGGCGATCTGCGCCTGCTGCTGCGCGGACTGCTGTGGGGACTGCTGCGCGGCGTCGACGTACAGCGGCGCCCCCCCACCGGCCGGTGCCGCTGCGGAACGCTGGGGCTCGGTCGCGGCGCGGCCATCCTGCGAGCACGCGAGCAGGGCCGCGATGAACGTGACGCTGAGGCTTCGACGGAAGATGCGGCGCATGCTGCACTCCTGGGAAAGTTGATCCGGCCGAAAGACGCCCGGCGTGGAGATCTATTCCCGCCACGCCGCGGCCGGAGCGGAACCGCGCGAGATGCTACGCCTGCGCGAGACGCCCCACCCGCACCCGCGCGGGGCGAAGGACGCGGTCGCCGATGCGATACCCCGGCCGGATCTCGTGCAGCACGACGCCGTCCTGCGCCGCGTCCGCCACGGGGATGACGTCGATGGCCTCGGCGACGTGGGGATCGAAGGGCTGGCCTTGCACGGGGATCTTCTGCGCGCCGAGCTCGGCGATCCGCTTGTGCAGCGAGACCAGCGAGATGCGCACGCCCTCCGCGAGGTTCCGCAGGGCGTCCCCCTGCACCTCGCCGGCGCTCACCGCCGCCAGCGCTCGCTCGAGATCGTCGGCCGCCTCGAGGAGCGCCTGCACCACGTTGGCGCGCTCGGCCTCCAGGAGGCGCGTGCGCTCGCGCTCGAGGCGCTGCCGGAAGGCCTTGTTGTCCTCGACGAGCGACGCGTACGCGCGCGACAGCTCGTCGATCCGGGTCTGCTGGGCGGCGAGCTGCGCGTCGCGCGGGTCCGCGCCGGCCTCCGCCTCCGGAGCCGCCTGCGCGCCCCCGGTCCCCTCGGACCCGCCCTCCTCCACCGGCGCGCCGTCGCTGCGGAACCGCCGCCTGTCGACGACCTTCACCTGCGGCTCGCCACCCTCCGCGCCGGGCGCACCGCGACGTTCATCGGACATGCCTTGTCGTGACCTCCGGCCGCGAACGTAACCACACGTCCAGGGCTGTCAAACGCGTAGAGCCCCGCCTGCGCGCGGACGCGCCGGGGGCTCGTTCGATCGGGACGGCGCGCCGTTCGGCGCGGGCTCAGGGCGGCGGCGGGTCTCCGGGCAGCTCGTCGAGGGCCTCGCCACGCGCGTCGCGGATCTCCACGCCCGCGGCGCGCAGGCTGTAGAACAGCAACCAGCGCTCCGCCGGGGACAGGCTGCCGTGGGGGAGCGCCCGATCGATCTCCTGGAGCGACAGGTGTCCCCGCCGGATGCCGGTCTGGAAGAGGACCTTGCGCGCCTCGTGGCTCTCGGACGCGTGCTTCACTCTCCGTCCCCGGGTGCCGTGCGAGCCACCGCCTGCGGCCCCTGCCAGGAGTCGCGGTGCTCCTCCGCCATCGCCACCGGCCGCGAGGGGTTCTCGGGCGGCGCCTCCGCGTGGCCGGGGCCGTGGATGGTGCCGGGCCGGGAGACCTTCGGGCCCCACAGCCGCGTCATCTCCTCCTCCTCGACCACCTCCGCCGTGAGGAGCCGCGCGGCCATGGCGTCGAGCTTCTCGCGGTGGTGGCGGATCGTCTCCTGCGCGCGCCCGTGCGCCTCCACGACGAGGGACTGCACCTCGCGGTCCACCTCGAGCGCCGTCTGCTCCGAGTACGTACGCGGCTCGAACCCCTTGCCGAGGAAGGACGGCGCGCGCTCCTCGTTGAGCGCGATCGGCCCGAGCGATGGGCTCATGCCGTAGTCCTTGACCATCATGCGGGCGAGCCCGGTCGCCTGCTGGAGGTCGTTGGAGGCGCCGGTGGACGGCTCGCCGAACACCTCCTCCTCCGCGACGCGGCCGCCCATGAGCCCCGCCATGCGGTCTCGCAGCTCGGACAGCGTGAGGAGGTAGCGATCCTCGATCGGCAGCTGGAGCGTGTACCCGAGCGCGCCGAGGCCGCGCGGGATGATGGAGACCTTCGTGACCCGGTCCGCGTAGGGCAGCATCCAGGAGACGAGCGCGTGCCCGGCCTCGTGGAACGCGACGATCTCCTTCTCGCGCTCGTTGATGCGCCGGCTCTTCTTCTCGAGCCCGGCGACGACGCGCTCGATCGCCTCCTCGAACTCCGAGCGCGTGACCGCGCTCTTGTTGCGCCGCGCGGCGAGGAGCGCCGCCTCGTTCACGACGTTCGCGAGGTCGGCGCCCGCGAAGCCCGGCGTCCGCGCCGCGACCGAGCGGAGGTCCACGTCGGCGCCGAGCTTCACGTTCTTCGCGTGGATCTGGAGGATCTTCTCGCGGCCGCGCTTGTCCGGGCGATCCACGAGGACCTGCCGGTCGAAGCGGCCCGGCCGCATCAGAGCCGGGTCGAGGATCTCGGGCCGGTTCGTCGCGCCCATGATGATGAGCCCGGCGCGGGCGTCGAACCCGTCCATCTCCGCGAGGAGCTGGTTCAGCGTCTGCTCGCGCTCGTCGTGGCCGCCGACGACGCCCGAGTTGCGCGACTTGCCGAGCGCGTCGAGCTCGTCGATGAAAACGATGCACGGCGCCTTCTGCGTCGCCTGCGCGAAGAGGTCGCGCACGCGCGCGGCGCCGACGCCCACGAACATCTCGACGAACTCGGAGCCCGAGAGCGAGAAGAACGGCACGCCCGCCTCGCCCGCGGTGGCGCGCGCGAGGAGCGTCTTGCCGGTCCCCGGGGGTCCGACGAGCAGCACGCCCTTCGGGATCCGGCCGCCGAGCCGCCGGTACTTCTCCGGCGTCTTCAGGAACTCGACGATCTCCTGGAGCTCCTCGACCGCCTCGTCGATGCCGGCCACGTCCTGGAAGGTGATGCCGGTGTCCGGCTCCATGTGGACGCGCGCGCGCGTCTTGCCGAACGCCATGACGCCCGGCGGCCCCTGGCCCATCTGCCCGGACATGCGCCGCATGATCCACGCCCAGAACAGGAGCCCGAGCGCGATGGGCGCGACCCAGACCCAGAACAGGTCTCCCATGCCGCCGCCGGCGACCGCGTCGTACGGCACGCCGGCCTTCTCGATGGCCGGGACGAGCTCGTCGTCGCCGCCGGGGATGCGCGTCGCGACGTACGGGAGCGCCTGACCACCCTTGTCGCTCTTGTCGCCGTCGGCGGCGCCGCCCTCCACCGGCTTCGGGATGCCGCGCACCCAGTCCGGCCCGATCACGACGCGCTCGAAGCTGCTCTGGCGCACCATGTCCTTGAACTGCGAGTACGGGATGCGCCGCACGCCGACGTCCTGGAACGCGCGGAAGAGGAACACCGCCAGCGCGATGAGCACGAGCCACGCCGCCGGCGAGGCGAGCGGCACGCGTGTCTGCGGTCCCTGGCGCGAGCCTCGCTCGCCCCGCTGTCCGTGTGGCTTCTTGTCGTCCGCTGGCACTGGGCCTCCCGCCCCCTTCGCAGGGAATCTGTGCATGTCGGGGGAGCGGGCAATCCGCCGCCTCACGATGGAGCGCACCGAACCGAGGTCGGGCGAGGGCAGCAGACCGGCAGGGTCTTGCCAGGCGGGCGCGTGGCCGAAAGACGGGCGCTTCCGCGGCGCGGGCTGGCGCGCCGCGCTACGATCCGGTGGACGCCCCTGGCGTCACAGCCCGAGCAGCTTCGCGATGGTCTTCTCGTCCGCCGCGGGGAACTCGTACTGATCGAGCTCGTCGGGGCGCACCCACCGGTGGGCGTGGACGCGCAGGTTCTGGATGGGCCCGCTCACGAGCCTGCAGCGGTAGACGCAGAAGTCGATGTCGTAGCTCTCGTACGCGTGCTCGACGTGGATCACGCGATCGCCGACCTCGACGCCGATCGCCATCTCCTCGCGCAGCTCGCGCGCGAGCGCCGCGGGGTCCGTCTCCCCCGCCTCGACGCGTCCGCCGGGAAACTCCCACAGGAGCGGCAACGACGCGCGGGGCGGGCGCTGGGTGATGAGGTACTTCCCGTCCTGCTCGATCATCGCCCCGACGACCCGGATCTTCCGGCGCATCGCTTGTGTCCCCGTTCGCCTCGAGGCCGTCGGACGGCGCTCGCCTGAACTCGTCGGAACGACGCGGCGGGCGCGACCGCCCGCTCCGGCAGGCGGCGCACCTCGCCGACCCTCATGAATTGTAGAATCGGCACACCATGGCGTCCATCCGGTTCCTCGGCGCGGCGGGTACGGTGACCGGCTCGCGCTTCCTCGTCGAGTCCGGCTCGGCGCGGGTCCTCGTCGACGCAGGCCTGTTCCAGGGGCAGAAGGAGCTGCGGCTCAGGAACCGCGCGCCCTGGCCGGTGCCGCCGGGCTCGATCGACGCGGTGGTCCTCACCCACGCGCACCTCGACCACACCGGGGCCTTGCCGCAGCTCGTCCGCGACGGCTTCCGCGGCCTCGCGCATTGCACGCCCGCGACGCGCGACCTCGCAGGCCTCCTGCTGCCCGACTCGGGCCGGCTGCAGGAGGAGGAGGCGCGCTACGCGAACCGGAAGGGTTACTCGAAGCACGCCCCGAATGCGGCGCCGCTCTACTCGGAGGCCGACGCGCTGGCCGCGCTCCCCGTCCTCTCGCCCCTCCGCTACGGAGAGCTGCGCGAGATCGTCCCGGGCGTTCGCCTCCGCTTCCGCCGCGCGGGCCACATCCTCGGCAGCGCCCTCGCGGAGCTCGTCCTGGATGGCCCCCGGCCCGTGAGGCTCCTCTTCAGCGGCGATCTCGGCCGCTACGGCGCGCCGATCCTGCCCGACCCGGAGCCGGGCGCCGCCGCCGACGCGCTCGTCCTGGAGAGCACCTACGGCGGCAAGCGCCACCCGGAGGTCCCCGCCGCAGCGGCCCTGGCGGAGGAGATCCGGCGCTCCGTGCACGCGGGCGGGGCCATCGTGATTCCGGCCTTCGCGATCGGCCGCACCCAGGAGGTGCTGTTCACGCTCCGCGCGCTCGAGAAGCGCGGCGAGATCCCGGCCCTCCCCGTCTTCGTGGACTCGCCGATGGCGCTCGACGCGACGCCGTTCTTCCTCGCGCACCGCGACGAGCACGACGACGAGATGACGAGGCTCATGGCGGCCGGCGAGGAGCCGCTCCGGCCGGCGAAGCTCACCTTCTGCCGGAGCCCCGATCAGTCGAAGGCGCTGAACGACGTGCGGGGCCCGTGCATCATCCTGTCCGCCTCGGGCATGGCGACCGGCGGGCGCGTGCTCCACCACCTCGCGCACCGGCTGCCCGATCCGCGGACCACCGTCCTGCTCGTCGGCTTCCAGGCGGCCGGGACGCGCGGCGCCACGCTCCAGAGCGGCGCGCAGACCGTCCGGATCCACGGCGAGGACGTGCCGGTGAGGGCGCGGGTGGCCACGATCAGCGGCTTCTCGGCGCACGCCGACGAGGCGGAGCTCTCGCGCTGGCTCGCGACGTTCCCCTCGAAGCCGCGGCGGACCTTCCTCGTGCACGGCGAGGCCGCCGCGCTCGCCGCCTCGAAGGCGCGGATGGACAAGCTCGGCTGGCCGGCGCACGTGCCGCGCCACCTCGAGGAGGTCGCGCTGTGATCCCCGTCCCACGCCGGGGGACGCGCTGATGCTCGGCCCGCGGCTGCTCCTCGACGGTGCCCTGGGGACGGCGCTCATCGCGCGCGGGCTCCCTCCGGAGGCGCTCCCGGAGGAGTGGCTCCTCGCGCGTCCCGGGGTCGTCCGCGACGTCCACGCGGAGCACGCCGCGGCCGGGGCCGGTCTCCTCCTCACCTGCACCTTCAACCTGGCGGCGCCGAGGCTCGCCGCGCGCCTCGATCCCGTCCGCGTCGAGGCGCTCGCCGCGGCGGCGGTGCGGGTCGCGCGCGAGGCGGCTCCGCACGCGCGGGTCGCCGGCGCGCTCGGCCCGACGGGCCTCGCCGGCCCGGGACGATCCGCGCCGGTCCGCGCCCTCGCCGCGGGCTACGGGCGCGCAGCCCGGGCGCTCTGCGCCGCGGGCGCGGACCTCCTCTGGCTCGAGACGCAGCACGAACGGGCCGAGGCGCGCCTCGCCCTGGTCGCGGCGCGAGCCACCGGCCTCGAGGCGGTGGTCACCTTCACCCCCTCCGGCGGGCCGCCGTGGACGCTCACGGACGGCACGCCCGTCGAGGAGGCGCTCCTCGCGATGGCGTCGCTCGGCGCGAGCGCCGCGGGCGTGAACTGCGTCGCCCCCGGGGCGGCGCTCGCGGAGCTCGCGGCGTGGGCGCGGGGTGCCCTCCCCGTCCCCTTCGTGGCGAAGCCGAGCGCGGGGCTGCCGGGCGCGGTGCGAGCGCCGGAAGCCTTCGCGGCGGACCTCTCGCCCGCGCTCCGCGCGGGGGCGGCGCTCGCGGGCGGCTGCTGCGGCGCGACGGGCGATCACCTCCGCGCGGTCGCGGCGAGCTGGCGCGCGATCGCGTAGGCGAACGGGCTACGGGGCCTGGCCGCGCGGGTACGACCCGAGGAGCCAGAGCCGGTGCACGCGCGCGCGGACCCCGGCGAGCGCCTCCGCGCCCGCGGCGTCGAGCCGGTGCGCCTCGAAGTCCAGGAAGAAGACGTAGTGCCCGAGGGCCTGCTTCATCGGGCGGCTCTCGACCTTGGAGAGGTTGATCCCGCGGCTCGCGAGCTCGCCGAGGACCTCGTACAGCCCGCCCGGCCGATCCCGGTCGAGCGTGAAGGCGATGCTGGTGCGGTCGGCGCCGGTCGGCGCCTCGTCGGCCTGCGCGAGCAGCACGAACCGGGTGAAGTTCTCGTCCACGTCCTGGATCGACTCGGCGAGCAGCTCGAGCCCGTAGCGAGCGGCGGCCGCGCGCGAGCCGATGGCGGCCGCGCCCGCGCCCGCCTCTCCCGCCCCGACCTTTCGCGCCGCCTCCGCGGTGGAGTGGGTCGGCTCGAGCGTCACGCCCGGGAGCCGCTCGCCGAGGAAGCGGCTGCACTGCCCGAACGGCTGGGGGTGCGAGAGCACGCGGCGGACTTCCTCGAGCCGCGTGCCGGGGCGCGCGAGGAGGTGCTGGCGGACGGGCAGGAGCAGCTCGCGGCGGATGAGCGGCCCGGGCTCGTGCACGAGGAGATCCAGCGTCGCGCCGACGCTCCCCTCGATCGAGTTCTCGATGGGGAGGAGCGCGCCGTCGACCTCGCCCCGGCGGAGCGCGTGGTAGGCGTCGGCGAAGGTGGGCCGAGGGATCGCCTCGCCGCCGCGGACGAGGTCGCAGCGCGAGACGGCCTCCTCGCTGAACGTGCCGGGAGGGCCGAGGTAGGCGATGCGCATCCTCGACTCTTACCACGGCGCAGAGGCCTCGCCGCGCTCTCGCGCGCCGGCTTCGTTCAGACCTCGGAGGTGCAGGCGCGGCACCGGCGCGCGGCGGCGGGGATCGTCTCGAGGCACTGCGGGCAGGCCTTCGTCGGCGACGGCGCGGCGGGCGGTGGCGCGCGGACGAACGCCTTCAGGACGAGGAACACGACGAGCGCGATGACGCCGAACTCGAGCAGCCTGCCGAGCACCTCGCCGTAGCCGATCGCGTTCCCGCGACCGAGCTCGAGCTTCATCTGCCGCCACTCGTTCTGCCCCGGCAGCAGGAGCCCGACGATCGGCATCACCACGAGCTCGACGATCCCGGAGACGACCTTCCCGATCGCCGCGCCGATCACCACGCCCGCGGCCAGGGCGACCACGTTCTGCTTGAGCAGGAACTCCCGGAACTCCTTCGCGAAGCCGGTCCGGCGCGTCGCCTCGGTAGCGTCCACCATCGTGTCCTCCGTCCAGCGGAGCCGCGCGCGCGTTCGTGCCGCGGGACGGCCGCCCCGCGGGAGCGTAGCCCGGCGTGCGCGCGGGTGGGTGAGGAGCTGCTGCGCCCGGTGGGGTGCGAGCCGTCGCTCCCGGCGACGGCTAATGGCCGGCCGCCGCGGCGAGGGCCGGCAGCGGGGCGAGATCCTCGAGCAGCGCCAGGGCACCCGCGGCGAGGAGCCGCGGGCCATCGCACGCACCGTGGAGGACCCCGTAAGCCCTCACCCCCGCGGCGCGCGCCGCGGCGATGTCATGCGGCGAGTCCCCGACGAGGATCGCCTGCGTCGGGGTCCGCTCGAGCCGCGCGAGCGCGACGTGCACCGGCTCGGGATCCGGCTTGCACCGCGCGCAGGTGTCGGCGCCCACGATCGCCTGCATGTACCGCAGGAGGCCGGTGTGGCGGAGGGTCCTCAGCGCACCCTCCTCGGTCTTGGCCGTCACCACGCCGATCGGGTGCCCGCCCGCCGCGAGCGACTCGACCACCTGGAGCGCCCCGGGGAAGGCACGCGTCATCCGGTCGTGATTCTCGACCCAGAACTCGCGGTAGCGCGCCACCAGGGGGTCCACGTCCTCCGGACGGCGCACGAACGAGGCGACCTGCGCCCTGAGCGGGGTGCCGATCCCTGCGATCCACTGGGCGTCGGTCGGGCAGCGGCCGTAGCCCTCGAACGCATGCCGGACCGAGGCGAGGATGAAGGGGACGGTGTCGACGAGCGTGCCGTCGAGGTCGAAGAGGATGGCGATGGGGTCGCGTGCCGACAAGGGACGCGGAGCATAGTGCAAATTCTCCCCTTGCGCCGCGCAGCGAGTGCCTAACGTTCCTTCGAGATGACGGGCGCAGCGATCGTTCGATGGCAGGCGGGGGACGCGGTCGTGCTGGCGGTCCACGGCGCGTTCGACGGCGCGTCGGCCTGGGCGCTGCGCCTCGCCATGGAGGAGTCGGAGGCCACGCGCTTCGTGGTCGACCTCACGCACGCCGAGGAGGCGTTCGAGTTCGCCGCGAGCATCCTCGCGACGTTCAGCCGGCAGTGCTGGCGAACGAAGCAGATCGCCTTCCTGCCGGGCAGCTCAGATCACGCCCGCCTGCTCTCCGGCTTCGGGCTCGAGGTGCTCGAGGACGAGGTCGCCGCCGGGCTCCCCCTCGCGCTGGCGTGGTCGGCCGAGGACCTGGAGCCGGGCGCGACCGCCTGACGATTCACCCTCAGTCCAACGCGGCCTCGCGCCGCGGACGCGCCGTCGCAGGGCCAGGGGCGCGAGATCACGAGAAGAACACCGCCCCACACAGCGGCCTACGACCGGGATCGTGGGACTCCCGGCTCGGAGGTTCTGCGCGAATACTCGCAAGCGTTGGTTCCGCGACCCGGTCCGCCGTAACCCTATTCCGGAGGAACCATGGACCGCATCCACTTCGTTGCGAAGAACGCGGCGCTGTGCGGAGCAGTCGAGGCACGCTGGTGCACGATCCTCCAGGAGACGGTCACCTGCGCCGAGTGCCGGCGCCGGCTGCGCGAGCGAGAAAGGTCCCAGGACTCGCGCTGCGAGCTCCCGGCGCTCACGCCGAACACCTGAGCGGGCGGGGAGCGCCAGGCGGCGGGGCCGGTGCGCGGGCCCTGACGCTGCTGCTCCCTCCGCGAGCTCGTGCGGCGCGGGCTTGCGTCCTCGCCCGGGCGTGCGCGTTGTTTCCCCCAGAGCCTGGGAGGTGGTCTATGGAGGGAGCGCACGCGGCCGAGCCGCCGCTGACCGGTCGCGCCGAATACGCCGCAGCGGAGGCGCCGCGCCTCGTGACCGTCGAGCCGGCGCGGTACCTCGCCAAGGTCGGGCGGGGCGAGCCCGGAGGCGGCGCCTTTCAGGCGGACGTTGCCGCGTTGTTCGCGGTGGCCGGCGAGCTGGCGCGCCGCGGTGTCCCGACCGAGCCCGGGTTCCTCGAGGCGCTCTGGTGGACCCCCGACGTCACGCGGGGGACGTTCACGTGGGAGCTGCTCCTGCGCCTCGCCGACGCCGCGCCCGGACGCGTCGCGCTGGCCGAGGCCGCTGCCGCCGTCGCCGAGGCGTCGCCGCTCGCGCGCGACGTCCGCATCCAGGAGCTCTCCGAGGGTGAGTGCCTGCAGACGCTCCACCGCGGGCGCTACGACGCCGTGGGCCCGGCCGTCGCGCGCCTCGAGGCCGCGGCGCAGGAGGAGGGGCGCCGCCTCGCACCTCCGATCCACGAGATCTACCTGAACGGTCCGCCCACGCCCCCGGACGCGCTGCTCACCATCGTGCGCCACCCGCTCGCGCCGTTCGAGCACTGAGGACCGAGGGCGCGCTGCTCGGCACGCCGTGCGCGATCGCGGTGGCGCGCCGACGCGGTCCCGGCGGCGCCCCGGCCGCGAGCGCGGCGAGCGGGACTCGAGCCGCGCTACACTCGCGCCATGGACCTCGGCCTCGACGGGAAGATCGCGATCGTGACCGGCGGGAGCCGCGGGATAGGGCGCGCCATCGCCGTCGAGCTCGCACGCGAGGGAGCGCGCGTCGCGATCGGCGCGCGGGGGGAGGCCGCGCTCGCCGAGACGCTGCGCGCGCTCGAGGCCGAGGGACCCGGGCCGCACCTCGCCCTCCCCTGCGATCTGACCACGGCGGAGGGGGTCGACGCCCTCGTCCAGGCTGCGGCGGAGCGCCTGGGTGGCGTGGATCTGCTCGTGAACAACGTGGGCGGCTCGGGTGCGCGCCGCCTGGCCGAGGCGGACGAGGCGGACTTCCGCGCGGTGCTCGACCGGAACCTCTTCCCCGCGCTGCGCGCGAGCCTGCGGGTCATCCCCGAGCTGCGGCGCCGCGGCGGCGGCGCGATCGTGATGATCGCGTCGATCTGGGGACGCGAGGCCGGGGGCGGGCCTTCCTACAACATCGCGAAGGCCGCGGAGCTGAGCCTCGCGAAGGCCCTCGCCGGAGAGGTCGCCGCGGACGGGATCCGCGTGAACGCGGTCGCGCCCGGCTCGATCGAGTTCCCCGGCGGCGGCTGGGAGCGCCGCCGGCTGGCCGACCCGGAGGGCATCGCCGAGTTCGTGCGCCGCGAGATCCCGGGCGGGCGCTTCGGACGTCCCGAGGAGGTCGCCGCGGTCGTGGCCTTCCTCTTGTCGCAGCGCGCGAGCTGGGTGAACGGTGCGTGCTGGGTGGTGGACGGCGGTCAGAGCCGGACGTTCTGAGCCGAGGCGGCCGCGATCGAGGACGGCGGTCAGGCCGCGCCGCGCGAGCCGCCCGCCTCGCAGCGGTGCACCTCGACGGTGACGTGCGCGAGATCCGGGAAGCGCGCGAGCCGCTGCTTGTAGGCGGCCGGGGGTCGCGGGTCCTCGGTCACGACCGAGACGATCGCCCCGAGGTGGCGCGGGCCGACGCGCCAGACATGCAGATCCGCGAGCCGATCGCCGCCCTCCTCGAGCGCCGAACGGATCTCCTCGCGACGTCCGGGCGCCACCTCCGCGTCGAGCAGCACGGCGGAGGTGTCCCGCAGGAGCCCCACGGACCAGCGGGCGATGACCAGCGCACCGACGATGCCCATCACCGGATCCATCCAGGTCCAGCCGAGCGTCTTGCCCGCGAGGAGCGCCACGATCGCGAACACGGAGGTGAGCGCGTCGGCGAGCACGTGGAGGTAGGCAGCGCGGAGGTTGTGGTCTCGGTGGCCGTGGCGGGACGCGTGGGCGTGCCCCGCGCCGGGATCCCCGGGGCCGGGGTGGTCGTGCGCGGGGTCCTCCTCGTGATCCTGATCGTGGTCGTGATCGTGGGCATGGCCGTGGTCGTGCCCGTGGTCCTCGCGCAGGAGGAACGCGCAGAAGAGGTTCACGGCGAGGCCGATGCAGGCGACCAGGATCGCCTGATCGAAGCGGATCGAGACCGGCGAGGCGAGCCGGACGGAGCTCTCGGCGAGCACGAGGAACGCGATGACCGCGAGCCCCACCGCGCTCGCGAACCCGCCCAGGGCGCCGACCTTGCCGGTGCCGAAGGTGTAACGCGGGTCGGCGGCGTGCCTTCGTGCGTAGGCGTAGGCGAACGCGGCGACCGAGAGGGCCGCCGCGTGCGTTCCCATGTGCCAGCCGTCCGCGAGGAGCGCCATCGACCGGAACAGCATCCCGGCGGCGATCTCCGCGACCATCATCGCGAGCGTGAGCCCGACCACCCAGCGGGTGCGCCGCTCGGCGCGCGCCGGCTCCTGCCCGACGAAGGCGTGCTCGTGCCGCCAGCTCTCGACGCTCTCCGCGTGCATGTCGCCCTCCGCCCGGGCCTGAGCCCCGAGCGGGCGCACCATAACGCAGCCGTGACCCGCGCGCGCGCTCCGCGTGCGAGCGGCTGCTCCCCTGGTGTCAGCCCGGCGTGGCGGCCCCAAGAATGCAGGCTTGCGGTCACCTCCCCGCCGTGGCCGTGCAGGGGGTCGTCACAGCGGGTGCGACCGGGTTTCACGCACAGTCGTTCTCACGGTTTGTGCGGACCGTCCCGGAATCTCCGCTGCATTCGCCAGTTGCACGCGCCGTAGGGGTCGTCACCTACGGTGGAACCCGTCGCCTGGTCCATGGACGGCGGGATACCGGGCGATGGCTCGCCTGCCTAACTCCCCCCCTGCGCGCCAATCAAGGCCGCCTCTTCCAGGACAGGGGAATCAGATGAAGCTCCTCAGCAAGCTGCTCGTGGCGTTCGTCGTGCTCTCCGGAACTGCGTACGCGCAGTCCGCCAAGGTCGACATGGGGATGGGAGTGCTGAAGGCGCTGCCGAAGGCGGCGGCCGCCGGCGCCGGTGAGTGGCAGACCCTCATGACGGGCAGCATCCACACGTCGTCCCAGAAGGACCTCATGTTCGGCGTGTCGCTCGTCACCTCGCTGTTCACCGACACCACGGTGGCGAGCAGCCAGTACCGCAAGAGCGAGGCCGAGGCCGAGGCGAAGATCGAGGTCCGCGTGCTGGTCGACGGCAACGAGGCGGCGCCCAACGAGGTGACGTTCGATCGCCGGCGCCAGTGCCTGATGGCGCAGTTCGACGGCTTCAGCTGCCAGATCCTGACGGCACCGTCGCGCTCGACGGCTGCGCGTATCAGGACGAGATCCTCCAGCTCGTGCTCGACACCGAGGCGGCCCACGCGTTCTTCTTCGGCGCCGCGAACGTGGACGTCGGCTACCACACCATCACGGTCCAGGCCCGCACGACGACCTCCACGACCGGCCTCGCGAACGCCCAGGCGGTCATCGGGAAGGCCGCGTTCACGGTCGAGGAAGTGCGGCCGTGAACGGCGCCACCATCGAGCTCAAGTAGCCTGCTCGAAAAGCCCCGCGGTGAGGGCGCCTCGCACGAACGGGGGCGCCCTTCGCTCGTCCGTCGCATTCGAATGCCGTCCGAGCGATCCGGGCCGTCCCGCATGGGCCGCGAGGAGCGCGCTATAGTGCACCTCGACCTGCGGTCGGAGGCGCGATGAGCCGCTCGGGCACGACGGGGCCGCGCCTGGTCGCCATCTTCCTGATGGGCGGCGCGCTGCTGAACTACCCGATCCTCTTCCTCTTCGCGCGTCCCGGCGAGCTCGCCGGGATCCCGCTGCTCTACGCCTACGTGTTCGCGGTGTGGATCCTGATCATCCTCCTCATGGCGCTCGTCATCGAGCGGGCGCGGGTCTAGGAGCGGGGCCCATGCTCCAGCGCTGGGTGATCGGCGTCGCCTCGTTCGCCTACCTCGGCGTGCTGTTCGCGATCGCGTACTACGGCGACCGGCGCGCCGCCGCCGGCCGGTCGCTCATCGCGAACCCGTACATCTACGCCCTGTCGCTCGCGGTGTACTGCACCACCTGGACGTTCTACGGCAGCGTGGGCCGCGCGGCGTCGAGCGGCGTCGGCTTCCTCCCCGTCTACCTCGGGCCGACGCTCATGGTGCCGCTGTGGTGGTACGTGATGCGGAAGATCCTCCGCATCAGCAAGGCCTACCGCATCACCTCGATCGCCGACTTCGTCGCCTCGCGCTACGGCAAGAGCCAGCTGCTCGGCGGGCTCGTGACGATCATCGCCGTGCTCGGCGTCATCCCCTACATCTCGCTCCAGCTCAAGGCGATCTCCGGCAGCTTCACGATCCTCCTGCACTATCCGGGCATCGTCATGCCGGGCAAGGCGCAGGCGCAGCCGTTCCTGCAGGACAGCGCCCTCTACATCGCGCTCATGCTGGCCGCCTTCACGATCCTGTTCGGCACCCGCCACCTCGACGCCACCGAGCGCCACGAGGGGCTCGTGGCGGCCATCGCCTTCGAGTCGGTCGTGAAGCTGCTCGCGTTCCTGGTCGTCGGGGCGTTCGTGACGTTCGGCATGTACCGCGGCTTCGGCGAGGTCTTCCGGCTCGCCGAGCGCACGCCGGAGCTGCGCGGGCTCCTCACCGTGCCGAGCACGAGCGGCAGCTACGTGACCTGGGCGTTCCTGACGCTCCTGTCGATGCTCTCGATCATGTTCCTGCCGCGGCAGTTCCAGATCACCGTCGTCGAGAACGTGGACGAGGACCACCTCGGCAAGGCGATCTGGCTCTTCCCGCTGTACCTCCTCCTCATCAACGTCTTCGTCCTGCCGGTCGCCATCGGCGGGCTCTCCCTCCTCGCGGAGGCGGGCGTGGACGCGGACACCTTCGTGCTCACCCTGCCGATCTCCCAGCAGAAGGAGGCGCTGACGCTGTTCGTGTTCATCGGCGGTCTCTCCGCCGGCACCGGGATGGTGATCGTGGAGACGATCGCGCTCTCCACCATGGTCTGCAACGACCTCGTCATGCCGGTGCTGCTGCGGCTGAAGTCCCTGCGCCTCAACGCGTGGCGCGACGTCTCGGGCCTCCTGCTCTCGATCCGCCGGCTGGCGATCGGGGCGATCCTCCTCCTCGGCTACGTCTACTTCCGCGTCGCGGGCGACGCGTACGCCCTCGTCGCGATCGGCCTCATCTCCTTCGCGGCGGTCGCCCAGTTCGCGCCGGCGATCCTCGGCGGCATCTACTGGCGCGGCGGCACCCGCTCCGGCGCGATCGCCGGGCTCTCCGGCGGGTTCGTCGTCTGGGCCTACACGCTGCTCCTCCCGTCCTTCGCCAAGTCGGGCTGGCTGCCCGCGCGCTTCCTCACCGACGGGCTCTTCGGCCTCGCGCTGCTCCGGCCCCAGGAGCTGTTCGGGCTCGTGGGCATGGACGAGATCCCGCACGCCCTGTTCTGGAGCATGCTCGCGAACATCGGCCTCTACGTGGGCGTGTCGGTCGCGAGCCGGCCCGGCGTCGCCGAGACGAGCCAGGCGACCCTGTTCGTCGACGTGTTCGAGCGCACCCACGCCTTCGACCGGTCCCGCTTCTGGCGCGGCAGCGCCTCGGTGCAGGATCTGCTCCCCCTCACCGGCCGGTTCCTCGGACCGGACCGCGCGAGGGAGGCCTTCCTCGCCTACGCGCGGCGACGCGGGTGCGCGTCGCTCGACGCCCTGCCCGCCGACGCGGATCTCGTCCACTTCGCCGAGACCCAGCTCGCCGGCGCGATCGGGGGCGCCTCGGCGCGCGTCCTCGTCGCCTCCGTGGTGCAGGAGGAGCCCGTCTCGATCGACGAGGTGATGGACATCCTCGACGAGGCGTCGCAGGTGCGCGCCTACAGCCGCGAGCTCGAGCAGAAGTCGCGCGAGCTCGAGACCGCGACCGCCGAGCTGCGCGCGGCGAACGCCCAGCTCCAGGAGCTCGACCGGATGAAGGACGAGTTCATGTCCAGCGTCACCCACGAGCTCCGGACGCCGCTCACGTCGATCCGCGCCTTCTCCGAGATCCTCAGGGAGGATCCCCGCACGAACCTCGCCGACCGCTCGCGCTTCCTCGCCATCATCGTCAAGGAGACCGAGCGGCTCACCCGCCTCATCAACCAGCTCCTCGACATGGCGAAGATCGAGTCGGGCAGCGCGGAGTGGCACACCTCCGAGCTCGACGTGCAGGAGGCCATCCAGGACTCGGTCGACGCGACGAGCCAGCTGTTCCGCGACAGCGGCGTCGAGCTCACGGTTTCGTTCGCGCCGGCGCCGCGCGTCCGCGCCGACCGCGACCGCCTCGTGCAGGTGCTCATGAACCTCCTGTCGAACGCGGTGAAGTTCTGCCCGCGCGGCGGCCGCGTGGAGGTCCGGCTCGCGCCGGCGCCGGACGGCGTGCGGGTGGACGTGCAGGACAGCGGCCCCGGGATCGGCGCCGCCGACCAGGAGCTCATCTTCGAGAAGTTCCGGCAGGTGAGCGACACGCTGACCGGCAAGCCCCGCGGGACGGGCCTCGGCCTGCCCATCAGCCGCAGGATCGTCGAGCACTTCGGGGGACGGCTCTGGGTCGAGAGCGAGCCCGGCCACGGCGCGACGTTCTCGTTCGTGCTGCCGCTCGACGCGGGCGCCCGCGCCGCCGGCGAGGCTCCGCGCGTGGCGGAGCGGAAGGAGGTCGGGCGATGAGCAAGCGCGTGCTGATCGTGGACGACGAGCCGAGCATCGTCATCTCGCTCGAGTACCTCCTGCAGCGCGAGGGCTACGAGACGGCGGTCGCCCCGGACGGCGAGGCGGCGCTCGAGGCGATGGCGGCGGCGCCCGACCTGGTGGTGCTCGACGTGATGCTGCCCAAGCTGAACGGCTTCGAGGTGTGCGAGCGCATCCGCGCCGACCCGCGGTGGCGGGGGACGAAGATCCTCATGCTCACCGCCAGGGGCCGCGACACCGAGGTGGCCCGGGGGCTCCGGGCCGGCGCCGACGCGTACGTGACGAAGCCGTTCTCCACGAAGGAGCTCCTGGCGCAGATGAAGGACCTGCTCGGCGTCCGGCGCTGAGCCTCGCGCGAGCGACGGAGGAGCGACCGTGGGGACCGAGGGGCGACGCGCGACGCTGTCGATGTTCAGCCCGCTGGCGGCGATCATCCGCCGCCCCGCGGTGACGGTGCCGCTCGACGCGACCCTCCGGGTGGCGCTCGAGCGCATGGAGCGGACGCGCATCGACTCCATCGTGGTGACGGACCGGACGGGAGACGTCCCACTCGGCATCTTCACCCTGCGCGACCTCCTCCGGCGCGTCACGCTGCCCGGCGGCGACCTGCAGCAGCCGATCGCCGCGGCGATGACGGGCGGCCTCGTCACGCTCCGGCCCCAGGCGACCGCGCACCAGGCCGCGCTGCTGATGGCCCGGAACGCCATGGGACACGTCGTGGTGGTGGACGGCGAGGGGCGGCTCGCCGGCGTCGTGTCGCGGGACGATCTCTTCGGGCTCCAGCGGGTCGGCCTCGGCGAGGTGAGCGGCGAGATCGCCGCGGCGAAGGACCTCGCCGCGCTCCGCGGCGCGGCGGCGGAGATCCGGCACCTGGCGATCGGCCTCGTGGCCCAGGGCGTCGGCGCGGAGCTGCTCACCCACTTCACCTCGACGCTCACCGATCTGCTCACCATCCGGATCATCGACCTGACGATCGACGAGCACGACCTGCCGCCGGTGCCGTTCTGCTGGATCGCCCTCGGGTCGGAGGGCCGCCTCGAGCAGACGTTCAGCACCGACCAGGACAACGGCCTCGTCTTCGAGGCCGAGGAGTCGGACGCCGCGGAGGTCCGCGCGGCGCTCGTCCCGTTCGCGCGGGCGGTGAACGAGAAGCTCGACGCCTGCGGCTTCCCCCTCTGCAAGGGGGGCATCATGGCGGGCAACCCGCAGTGGTGCCTCACCCTCGACGAGTGGCGGCGCGCCTTCGGGCGCTGGATCCACGAGCCGCAGGCGCAGGCGCTCCTCCACGCCTCCGTCTTCTTCGACCTCAGGCCGATCCACGGGGCCGACCGCCTCGCGGAGCAGCTCCGGGAGTGGCTCCTCGCCGAGACTGCGGAGCGGCCGCTCTTCCTGCGCGTCCTGGCCGAGAACGCGCTCACGTGCCAGCCGCCGCTCGGCACGCTCCGCGACTTCGTCTTCGACAACCGGGCGAAGGACTTCCCCCACACGCTCGAGCTCAAGACCTACGGCTCGCGACCGTTCGTGGACGCCGCGCGCATCCTCGCGCTCGCCCACCGCATCCCGCACACGAGCAGCGCCGAGCGCCTCCGTGCGGTCGCGGACGCCGGGCACCTCGGCTCCGGCAGCGTCGCCGCCCTCGTCGACGCCTTCTACTTCATCCACCTGCTCCGCCTGCGAAACCAGGCGACGCACGCGCCGGGCGAGGGCGCGAACCGGGTGGACCCGAGGGAGCTCAACGACCTCGACCGCCACGTCCTCAAGGAGGCGTTCCGGCAGGCGCGCAGGCTGCAAGGCCTCGTCGCCCGCGAGTACGAGCTGTGATCGTGCGCGGGGCGCGACCCGGGGGGCGACGGGCAGGCGCTCTAGCCGACCGAGAAGGGCGAGCTCGGTCGTGATGGCGATGGCGCTCCGGAGCGTGCGGTACAGGGGGCACGCGTCCGCGAAGAAGCCGTGCACGCGCTCGGCGGTCTCCCGCTGCTCGGCGCTCCCTTTCAGCTCCAGGACCACGTGGATGCGCCGGATGACGAGCACGCGCTCCTCGAGCTCGACCTCGCCCGTGACCCGCGCACGGAGCCTGTCGCCGGTGGCCGGGATCTGGCGCGCCTCCAGCGCGCCTCCGAAGGTGCCGAGCAGTCAGCCGCCGGTGGCGCCGATGACGTAGTCGAGCGTCGTCGCATGGGGCTCGAACGTGCCGGGCGCCCTACCGTAGTGCTCCGCGACCGCGCCGTGGGTCCCGAAGAGCACGGGCTCGGGCTCGGCAGGGAGGTGGGCTCTCCGGATCGAGCCCGCGAGCCGCTCGATGACGATCTCCGGGCGATACGCGACGTCCGCCATGGCGGCCTCCTGGCGCGGGGCGGACGCGTCGTGCGCCGCGCGCCGCAACTCACCCTGTAGCAGGGCGCCTCGGTGCGCGCAGCCCCGCGAGCGTCCTGCCGGCGATGGCCCGTCCGGCCCCCGGAGGTCACCCTGGGTGACGCACGGCCACGCTCGGCAGCCGCGGATCGTCGCTGCCGAGAGGACGCGGGGTTTCCCGGCGGGTAGGCGCCCGAGGCGACCCTCCAGAAAAGGGAAAGGGGCTGGCGTCTCCGCCAACCCCTCGATCTTCTTGTGGGCGCTGCAGGTTTCGAACCTGCGACCCCAGCCGTGTGAAGGCTGTGCTCTACCGCTGAGCTAAGCGCCCCGGTGCAACGAGGCGGCGGAGTATGCCGTCGGTCCCGGGTCGTGTCAACGAGCTCAATGCGTCGTGGGACCGTCCGGTCCGTCGCCCGGCCGACCCGGCTCGTCGAGCCGGTGCGAGAGCTCCCGCGCCTTGCGCTTGATGCGGGCGAGCTGCTTCGCGAGCTCCTGGTAATCCTGCCGGCCGGGCACGCCCGCGGCCTTCATGAAGCGGGTCTGCGCCTCCTCGAGCCGCTTGCGACCGCGCTGCGCGGCGCCCACGGCGCGCGCCACGGCCTCCTGGCCGCGCGGGTCCTTGAGGACCGCCTCCGTCGCCTGGGTGACGAGCCGGGTCCCCGTCTCGAGGAGCCGCTCTGCGAAGCCCTTGCGCGCCATCCGTCTCCGCCTCCTCAGGGGAACTCGGTCACGACGGCGCAGAGCGCCGCATCGACCACGTAACGGAATCCGCTCCGCCGCACCAGCGCCTCGAGGTCACCTTCGACCCGGACGCGGCCGGAGATCGCGGCCTTCACGGGGTCGCCCCCGTTGAAGAGCCCCTTCCATGTGCCGTAGGGCGCGCGCACGACGTAGGCGGGCTCGAGCTCGAGGAGATCGTCGGGATCCTCGAGCAGACGCCACTCCACGATCTGCCCGCGCGCGTGGCGCGCGTAGGCCGCCACGTCCGCCTTCCAGGCGGGCCTCTCCGCCTCGACCACGAAGGCGGCGTCGGCGCCGAGCCCGGCGAGCGCCCTCGCGAGGTCCGGCTGCCGGTTGAGCGCGGCGGCGACCGCGTCGATCCACTCGCGAGATCCGAAGCGCATCGCTAGCCCCGCTTCAGCCACCCGAAGATGCCGCCGCGGCGCTCGCCCGCGTCGCCCTCGGCGGCGCGACCGCCCTCCCCCGCCGCCCGCCCGCGCGCGTCCTCGGCGAGCGCGCGCCGGATCGCCTCGGGCGTGTCGCGCGTCGCGAGCTCGAGCTCGGTCATGCCCTTCACCGGATCGTCGAAGCTCACCTTGAGCAGGCACTCCTCGTCGAGCCTGAAGTCGATGCGCCGGCCCGTCGCCGCCGCGGGCAGCCGGATCGAGCCGAGGAACTCGTCGTCCACCACGTGGTCCGAGTCGCCCTGGTAGATGTCGATCTCGATGGGCTTCCCCGGCTCGCGCGGCGGCGGGAGGCGGAAGCTCTTCGAGGCGGGGATGGTGGTGTTCTTCTCGAGCACCCGGCGGAACAGGTTCTGCGGCGTGGCGATGCCGATGGGCATCGACAGCACGTCCACGAGCGTCACCGAGTCGATCTGGCCGAGGGAGTCGCCCAGGATCGCCGCGCCGAGCGCGACGCACTCGTCGGGGTGGACGCCCTTGCGCGCCGGCTTGCCGAAGTGCTGCTGGATCTTCTGCTGGACGAGCGGCATCCGGCTCTGCCCGCCGACGAGGATGATCTCGTCGATGTCCTGCGGGCGGAGCCGCTTGTCGGCGAGCACCTGGTCGCACAGCTCGAAGGTGCGGTCGACGAGGTCCATCGTGAGGTCGTCGAGCTGCTGGCGGGAGAGCGGCACGCGGACGTCGAGCGGGCGCCCCTTCTTCTCCTCGATGTAGGGCAGGTCGATCGTGACGTTCGGGATGAGCGACAGGTCGATCTTCGCCGCCTCGGCGCCCTTCTTGACCCGCTGCATCGCGATGGGCGAGCCGGCGAGGTCGATCTTGTGCTGCCGCCAGAAGTCCTCGAGGACGTAGTCGATGATGCGGTTGTCGAAGTCCACGCCGCCGAGGAACGTGTCGCCGCCGGTCGCCAGCACCTCGAAGACGTTGCCCTGGAGCTGGAGCACCGAGACGTCGAACGTCCCGCCGCCGAGGTCGTAGACCAGGATCTTCTGGTCGAGCGCGCGCCCGAACCCGTACGCGAGCGCGGCCGCGGTCGGCTCGTTCACGATCCGTCTCACCTCGAACCCGGCCAGCCGTCCGGCCTCGCGCACCGCCTGGCGCTGGGCGTCGGAGTAATAGGCCGGCACCGAGATGACCGCCTCGTCGATGTCCTTCTGCAGGAACTGGCCGGCGATCTTCTTGATGTGCGCGAGCACCATCGCGGAGATCTCGGGGAGCGTGAGGATCTTGCCCCCCAGCGTCACCGCCGCGTCGCCGTTCGGCCCCTCGACGATGTCGTACGAATAGTAGTTGCGCAGCTCCTGGACGACCTTGGAGCTCCACTTGCGCCCGATGAGCCGCTTCGCGCCGTAGATGGTGTTCTTCGGGTTCGTGACGAGCTGGTCCTTCGCCACGGCGCCGACGAGGAAGTCGGCCTTGTCCGAGAGCGCCACGACCGTGGGCAGGATGAGGTTGCCGCGGTCGGTCGGGACCACCTTGGGGAGCCGGCTGCGGACGTGCGCGACGCAGGCGTTGGTCGTGCCGAGATCGATGCCGAGGACGGGCTTCTCGCGGGCGGCCATGTGCCCGGATCCTTAGCACGAATCTAGAACGGCACGTCGTCCCCGTCCCCGTCCCCGTCCCCGTCCTCGGGCCCGTCGTTCGCGGCCGGCAGCTCGCGCGCGGCGCTCCCGCGCGCGCCGAGGCGCGGCGCGTCGGCGGGATCGGGCGCGCCGAAGAGCGCCGGCACGACGCGCGGGTCGCGCGGCGGGAGCTGCCC
>NZ_JALCZC010000057.1:0-25909 GCF_022690805.1 Anaeromyxobacter sp. SG66 | reverse complement strand
CATGGCCGGCTTCAACGAAGGCGCGGCGCCGATCGAACTCGTCGAGGTGCAGGAGGAAGTCGACCTGGACGTTTCGTTCCTCTCCGGCGAGCTCGCGCAGGCGCAGGGCGAGAACGTTCGACTCGAGAGAAGCGGGGGTGAGCGCAGACATAGGGTGCACCTCCAGTACACCCTTCGTAGCACGCGATTTTCAGGGCTCCGGAGACGCTCCAGGCTCGTGTCTGCGCGGCTTTCTCCACGGCGCCCTCGTCGAGGCACTCCGGCGGTCGGCGCGCCTGCCACGCGCGAGGCGCGTGCGCGAGAGCGGTCTTCCGCGCCGGCTCCTATTCCGGACCACGATCGAGGCGAGAAGGCGTCAATGGGAAATGTCTCACCCACCGCATCTGGGACGTCTTGCCTCGTCGCGAGAAGAGCCGCGGCACCGGCCGGCACTACCGCTGGCGATAGTTGTCACCCCAGGTGAATACGGTCGACCTCGAGCCGCGGAAACGCCTTCGAGAAGTCCGCGCGCACCCCGCGCGAAGTCACGCCGTCGCTGCGCCCGGTTCGACACGACGAGACGCTCGCCTGCTCCGCCGCCTTCCCGCGTTCATCGGGGGTCGAGCACGAGCGCGTGCGCCGACCCCGTCGATGCCCCGAATCCGCCATGCGCACGGGAACCGTGGTCGAAACACCCGCCGCTCGTCCGGCGAGTACCCGCACTTGTGACGAATGATTGAGACGGAAGCAGTACGCCTCGGCGCGCGTCGCTGCGGTTGCCCGCCTCGGCTCCGGTCTCCGTCGCCTCGCGGCGCTCAGCGGCCGAGCGCGTCGAGAAGCTTCCCCCAGATGCCCCCGAACGCGCCGTTCGACATGGCGACCACCGCGTCGCCCGTGCGGCTCGCCGCGGCGATCGCGGGGACCATCTCGTCGACGCTCGTGAAGGCGCGGGCCGGCTTGCCGGCGGCGGAGAGGTCGCGGACGAGGGCGTCCACGTCGAGCCGCTCGCTCTCCGGCACGCGGTCCGTCGGCGCGGGCCGGAGCAGGAACACCTCGGCGGCGTCCGCCCAGGTGTCCTTCGAGGCGTACTCGCGCTGGTGCAGGTTCCGGCGGCTCGTGTTGGAGCGCGGCTCGAACGCGGCGAGGAGGCGCGCGCCGGGGTAGGCGCCGCGGATCGCCGCGAGCGTCTTCTGCACGGCGCGCGGGTGGTGGGCGAAGTCGTCGATCACCGTGACGCCGCCCGCCTTGCCGCGCACCTCCTGGCGGCGCTTCACGCCGTGGAAGGCGCCGAGGCCGGCGGCGATCTCCGCGGGGGAGAGCCCGAGGGCGGTGGCGGCCGCGGCCACGCCGAGCGCGTTCTCGACGTTGTGGGCGCCGCCCACCGGGAGCAGCACCTCGGCGAGCGCGTCCCCCTTGCGCACGAGCGTGAACCGCGCCCCGTCGGGCGAGAGGGCGAGCCCGCGCGCCTCCCAGTCCGCCCCCGGGCGATCGACCGAGTAGGTCTCCACGCGGCACCGCGCGCCGCGCGCGATGCGGAGCACGCTCTCGTAGCTCGCGCAGGCGGCGAGGAACCCGTCCGCCGGGAGGATCTCGACGAAGCGCTCGAACGCGCTCTCGTAGTGCGCCTCGTCGCGGTAGATGTCGGCGTGGTCGAGCTCGCAGCTCGTGAAGATCGCGGTGCGCGGGCGGTAGTGGAGGAACTTGGGGCCCTTGTCGAAGTAGGCCGTGTCGTACTCGTCCCCCTCGACCGCGAAGTGCGGGCCCGCGCCGAGCCGGTAGTTCGAGTCGAAGTCTCGCGTCACCCCGCCCACGAGGAAGGAGGGGTCGCGCCCGGCGTGGTGCAGGAGGAAGCCCATCATCGCCGAGGTGGTGGTCTTCCCGTGCGTGCCCACCACCACCACGCCGTGCCGCGGGCCGATGAACGCCTCGCCGAGCGCCTGCGGGAACGAGACGTGGGGCAGCGCGCGCTCGCGCATCGCCGCGGCCTCGGGGTTCACGCTGCGGACGACGTTGCCGACCACGACGAGGTCCGGGCGCGCGCGATCGAGGTTGCGCGGGTCGTAGGGCGTCATCACCTCGATGCCCCAGCGCTCGAGCTGCGTGGACATGGGCGGGTAGACGTTCTCGTCCGAGCCCGTCACCGCGTACCCCGCCGCCTTGAGCATCCCCGCGAACGAGCCCATGCCGGTGCCCGCCACGCCGATGAGGTGGATGCGCTTCACCTGCGACCAGTCGATCACGCTGCGGCTCTCCTTGAACGACACCTCGACCTCGATCCCCACCCCGACCTCGACCTCGACCCGACCTCGACCCCGACGCCCTCTACCCGATCCCCAGCCCCTCCGCCACCGCGTCATGGAACCGGCGGCGCAGCTCGCGGATTCGCGGCTTGTCCGACTTTCCGGAGGGGTGGACGTGGTTCGTGAGCAGGGCGCAGACCACGCCCGCGTCGAGGTCGATCCAGAGCGAGCAGCCGGTGTAGCCGAGGTGCCCGATGGCGCCCCGGGGGCCGCGCCCGAGGCGGCTGCCGATCGCCGGCGCCGCCCCGCTCGGCGTGTCCCAGCCGAGGGCGCGCGCGCTGCCAGGGGTCGTGACGTCGCGACGGGCGAACTCCCGGGCGGCGTCGCAAGGGATGGGGCCGCGCCCGCCCGACAGCGCGTCGAGCCACGCCTGGCCGAGCGCGGCGACGTCGGCAGCGGTGGAGAAGACGCCCGCGTGGCCGGCCACTCCGCCCATCGCCCAGGCGTTGTCGTCGTTCACCGTGCCGCACAGGTCCTCGCGCCGCGGGGCGCTCCGACCCGTCGGGACGAAGACCCGGCCGACGGCGGGTGCGGGATGGGCGGCGTCGAGGAAGCCCGTCGATGCGAGGCCCAGCGGGCCGAACACGCGCCGCTCGGCGAGCCCGGCGAGCGGCGTCCCGGCGAGCGCCTCGATCGCGAGGCCCAGCGCGATGAAGCCGGGATCGCCGTACACGGCCCGCGCGCCGGGCGGCGCCTCCAGCGCCTCGGCGAGGACGAGCTCCCGCACGATCGCGCGGCCCCGGACCGCCGCCGCGGCGAGGAGCGGCGGCGGAGGCCGCTCGCGGGGGGGCAGGAAAGCCTGGCCCGCGACCGGATCTCGCGCGGCGTGCTCGAAGTAGGGCCGCCACTCCGGGAGCCCGCTCGCGTGCGAGAGCAGGTGGCGCGCGGTGACCGCTCCCTTGCCGGCCGCCTCGAAGCCAGGGAGCGTCTCCGCGACGGGCACGTCGAGCCGGAGCGCCCCCGCGCCCGCGAGCTGCGCCGCGAGCGTGGTCGTCGCCATCACCTTGGTGAGCGAGGCGACGTCGAAGAGATCGTCGGCCCGCAAGGCGCGAGGGCCCGGCCCGTCGAGCGCGCCGTGGCAGCTCGCGTGCACGAGCCGGCCCCCGGCGATCACCGCGGCCGACAGCGCTCCCCCGACACCCTCGCGATGGCCGGCCTCGAGCACGCCCACGACGGGCGCGAGCACCGCGGTCACGCGGCGCCCCCCCCGTCCGTCCAGCCGTCGAAGACGAGGCGCGGCGCGCCGCCCTCGCCAGGCGCCGGCGCGACGAGCGTGGCCCGCGCGCCGAGCGGGAGCGCGAAGTTCGCGTCCTCGTGCCCGGCGGGGAGCCCCTCGATGGCGGGGACGCCGAGCGCGAGGATCGCCTCCCGGACCACGTCGGCGCCGTGCGCGTTGGCGTCGTCGCAGCCGGTGAGCTGGCCCACGGCGATCCCGGCGACGCCGCGGAGCGCGCCGGCGAGGGCGAGGTGCGTGAGGTAGCGGTCGAGCCGGTAGGGCTTCTCGGCCACGTCCTCGAGGAAGAGGATCGCGCCCTCGAGGCGCGGCGCGTAGGGGGTGCCGGCGAGGTGCGAGAGGAGCGTGAGAGAGCCGCCGAGGAGCGGGCCGGAGGCGCGCCCGGGCCGCACGGTGGCGCGCCCCACGAGCCCCGCGCCCGGCGCGGGCGGCGCGCTCCCGGCGGGCGGCGCGCTCCGGCGGAGCAGCGCCTCGAGGTGCTGGAGCGCCTCCTCGGGCAGCCGCGGGAGCTGGGTCACGCCCGGCCCGTGCACGGTCGCGAGGCCTGCGCGGTTCAGGAGCGCGTGCAGCGCCGTGATGTCGGAGAAGCCCACGAGGAGCTTCGGGCGGGCGAGGAGCGGCGCCGGGTCGATCGCCGGGAGGATGCGCAGGGCCCCGTAGCCGCCGCGCGCGCAGACGATCGCGCGCGCCTCGGGATCGGCGACCGCCTCGCGCCACTCCTCCGCGCGGCGCGCGTCGTCGCCGGCGAGGTAGCGCCAGCGCGCCGCCACGTCGGCGCGCATGCGCGGCCGCAGCCCGAGCCGCGCGGAGAGCACGGTGAGCCCGCGCTCGAACGGATCCGGGTCGAACGAGCTCGACGGGGCGATGACGCGGACGACGTCTCCGGGACGCAGCGCGGGGGGGAGGATCACGGCGCTCCGAGGATAACCGCGTGCGGAGGTCCGGTCGAGACGGCGCGCCGCGCCGCGTCACGAGGTTGTGAGCGGCCTCCCAGGGGCGGCGCGACGATCGCCCCCCACTCGGGACCGGCTTTCGCTACCCTGCTCTGAGAATTCTTTTCGGCTACACCCATGGACACCCCCCGCTCTCCGGCGGTCCGCCGCGGGCCGGCGCCCGGGAGCAAAAGGAGTCGCGTCATGAAGAACCCGCAGGAGCTCGAGGGTGAGGTCTTCTCCCCTTCCGCCGAGGTCGTCGCCCAGGCCCGCGTGAAGGACTGGGAGGCGCTCGCGCGCCGCGCCGCCGACGATCTCGAGGGCTTCTGGGCCGCCGAGGCCGAGGAGCTCGAGTGGTACCGCAAGTGGGACAAGGTCCTCGATCAGTCCGAGCGGCCGTTCTTCAAGTGGTTCAAGGGCGCCCAGACGAACATCGTCCACAACTGCCTGGATCGACACCAGCGCACCTGGCGAAAGAACAAGCTCTCGCTCGTGTGGGTCGGCGAGAAGGGCGAGGTCCGCACCTACTCGTACTTCGCGCTGAACCGCGACGTCTCGAAGTTCGCGAACGTCCTCAAGGCCATGGGGGTGAAGAAGGGCGATCGCGTCACGATCTACATGCCGCGCATCCCCGAGATCGTCATCGCGATGCTGGCCTCCGCCAAGATCGGGGCGATCCACTCGGTGGTCTACGGCGGGTTCTCGGTCGACGCGCTGCAGGGGCGCATCGAGGACTCCGAGTCGAAGGTCGTCGTGACCGCCGACGGCGGGTTCATGAACGGCAAGGTCGTCGAGCTCAAGAAGACCGTCGACGACGCGGTCCGGCGCTGCCCCACCGTGGAGACGGTCATCGTCGTGCAGCGCACCGGGCACGAGGTGCGGATGGAGCCGGGGCGCGACTACTGGTACCACGAGCTCATGAAGCTCCCCCTCGCCACGGGCCACTGCCCGACCGAGGTGATGGAGTCGTCCGACCCGCTCTACGTGCTCTACACCTCCGGCACGACCGGCAAGCCCAAGGGGCTCATCCACGGGCACGGCGGCTACATGGTCGGGATCTACTCGACGCTCAAGTACGTCTTCGACGTGAAGGACGAGGACCGCTACTGGTGCGCCGCGGATCCGGGCTGGGTCACGGGCCACAGCTACATCGTGTACGGGCCGCTGCTCATGGGCGCGACGACGTTCATCTACGAGGGCGCGCCGACCTACCCGTACCCGAACCGCTGGTGGTCGCTCGTCGAGAAGTACGGGATCACGATCCTCTACACCGCGCCGACCGCCATCCGCGGCCTGATGCGCTTCGGTGAGTCCTGGCCGAACCGCCACGATCTCTCCACGCTGCGGATCCTGGGATCGGTCGGCGAGCCGATCAACCCCGAGGCGTGGAAGTGGTACCACCGCGTCATCGGGAAGGGCCGCTGCCCGATCATGGACACCTGGTGGCAGACCGAGACCGGGATGTTCCAGATCACCCCGGTCCCGTCGCTCCCGCTCAAGCCGGGCTCCGCCGCGAAGCCGTTCTTCGGGCAGGAGGCGTCCATCCTCGACGAGCAGGGCAAGGCCGTCGCCGACGGCGAGGAGGGCTTCCTCGTCCTCGAGAAGCCCTGGCCCGCGATGGCGATGACCATCTACCGGGACCCGGAGCGCTTCGTGCGCACGTACTGGGGCAAGTACCCCGGCAAGTACATGGCGGGCGACTCCGCCAAGCGCGATCGCGACGGGTACTTCTGGGTGATCGGCCGCACCGACGACGTCATCAAGGTGTCGGGCTACCGGCTCGGCACCGCGGAGATCGAGAGCGCGCTCGTCTCCCACCCGGCCGTCGCGGAGGCGGCCGTGATCGGGCTGCCCCACGAGGTGAAGGGACAGGCGATCCACGGCTACTGCCTGCTGCGCCAGGGCTTCAAGGCGAGCCCGGAGCTCGAGGACGAGGTGAAGAACCACGTCGCCCAGCACCTCGGCCCCATCGTGCGGCCCGAGAAGGTGATCTTCGTCGACGCGCTGCCGAAGACCCGCTCCGGCAAGATCATGCGCCGCGTGCTGAAGGCCCGCGCGCAGGGCCTCCCGGAAGGTGACGTGTCGACCCTGGAGGAGTGAGGAAGTTTCGGGCGGCGCCCGGCCGGACGATGGGGGATACTCGCGCGCCGATGCCGTTCCGCGCACCGCTCTGGAAGAGACCCCGCGCGCAGCTCATCGCGCTGACGGCGGTGGTTTGGGCGCTCGTCCTCGCGATCTTCCTGATCGCGTGGCCGGTGCTCCTGCCCTTCGTGCTCGCGGCGCTCGCGGCCTACGTGCTCGATCCGCTCATCTCGCGGCTCTCGCGCACGCGCGTCGCCGGGCGCCCCGTCCCGCGCTGGACCGCGGTGCTCGTGGTGTACGCCGCGCTCGGAGCGCTCGCCTACCTCGCGGGCGTCTCGATCCTGCCGCAGATCTACCGCGAGGCGGTCCGCGGCCTCGTCGAGCTGCGCGACTTCCTCGCGAGCATCACGCCCGAGAAGATCGAGGGCTGGGTGCGCAGCATGGACGCGTTCCTCGAGCGCTACGGGATCCCCGTCGACGTGCTGCCCTACGAGGGGACGCGCCAGGGGGCGCGCTTCTCGGTGGACCTCGCGGCGGGGATCGCCGACGCGCTGCACCACGCCAGCGAGGGCATGCGCGGGCGCGTCGGCGACGTGGTCTCGTTCTCGCGCCTCGTCATCGCGGGCACCATCCAGACGCTGTTCTTCTGCATCCTGCTCTTCATGCTCACCGCGTTCATCTCGATGGACGCGCCGCGTATCGTGCGGTTCTTCGAGTCCCTCGTGCCGCGCAACCTGCGCGACGACTTCCGGCGGCTCCTGCGCGGCATCGACTCGGGCCTCTCCGGCGTGGTGCGCGGCCAGCTCACGATCATGGTCGTGAACGGCACGCTCACGCTCGTCGGCCTCCTGCTCATCCCCGTGCCGTTCGCGTTCGCGCTCGCCGCCCTCGCCACCGTCCTCTACGTGGTCCCGATCTTCGGCACGATCCTCTCCTCGGTCCCGATCGTGCTGCTCGCCCTCACCGCGGGCGGCCTCTCGAAGGCCGCGCTGGCGCTCGGGTGGATCCTCGTCATCCACGCGCTCGAGGCGTACGTCCTGAACCCCAAGATCATGGGGGACGCCTCCAAGATCCACCCCGTGCTCATCGTCCTCGCGCTCGTCATCGGCGAGCGCACCTGGGGGCTCGTCGGCGCGCTGCTCGCGGTCCCCGTGGCGAGCGTGTTCGTCGCGATCTTCAGGTTCCTGCACCGCAAGCTGGCGGAGCTCGACGCTCGCGCCGCCGAGGCTCGCGCGGTGCCCGCAGCGACCCCGCAGGACGCGACGCTCGAAGCGCCGCACACGAAAGGAAGCTCCACATGAAGAAGTCACTCGCCCTGCTCGCCGCGCTCTCGCTCGCGGCCTCCGCGCACGCCCAGACCGGCAAGGCGGCCGAGAAGAAGCCCGCCCCTGCCCCGGCCCCGGCCGCCGGCGCGCAGAAGGAGAGCCCGGCGGACACCGAGAAGACGCTCTACTCGGTCGGCCTCGCGGTCGCGAACAGCCTGCAGGTGTTCGCCCTCTCCCCCGCCGAGCTCGAGATCGTCATGAAGGGCATCCGCGACGGCGCCACGGGCAAGGCGAAGACGGACCTCGATCCCAAGACGGGGCAGGCGGTGAACGACTTCGCCCGCGCGCGCATGGAGAAGGCGAACGCGGCCGCGTCCGCGAAGGAGAAGGAGTCCGGCCCGGCGTTCCTCGCCAAGGCCGCGGGCGAGAAGGGCGCCATCAAGACGGCGTCCGGCGCGATCGTCCTCCCCATCAAGGAGGGCACGGGCGCGACCCCGACCGCCGCCGACAAGGTGAAGGTCCACTACACGGGCACGCTCGTGAACGGGAAGGTGTTCGACAGCTCGGTGCAGCGCGGCCAGCCGGCGGAGTTCCCGCTCGGCGGCGTCATCAAGTGCTGGACGGAGGGGCTCCAGAAGATGAAGGTGGGCGGCAAGGCCAAGCTCGTGTGCCCGTCCGACATCGCCTACGGCGCCCAGGGCCGCCCGCCGGTCATCCCGGGCAACGCGGTCCTCACGTTCGAGATCGAGCTCCTGGATATCGTCAAGTAGCGGGGGCTTGGGCATTTGAACGGGGGCTGCCGCCCCCGCCCCGTCGACGGCTGACCGCCGTCGCCGGGGCCCCACCCCTGCTCGGCGGGGCCCTCCCTGGGTAACGGCACCTGTGCCCCGCTAGGGCGCTCTGCCGCACGGCTCGCGTTAGGGGTGAACGGGGCTTCCGTCCGGCGTTACCGTTCATCGCCATGGCCGACGAACTCATCCTCTACGGCACCGACAGCTGGACGAGCCCCTACGCGTTCTCCGCGTTCGTCACCCTGAAGGAGAAGGGCGTGCCGTTCCGGATGGAGCTCCTGTCGCTCGAGCGGCGGGAGCACCAGCGCCCCGAGTACGCCGACGCGTCGATCACCGGGCGGGTGCCGGCGCTGCGGCACGGGGACTTCTGGCTCGCCGAGTCGTCGGCGATCGACGAGTACGTGGACGAGGCGTTCGGCCCGCCGGCGTATCCCCGGCTCTACCCCGCCGACCCCCGCGCCCGCGCGAAGGTCCGCATGATCCAGGCGCTCGTCCGGAGCGACCTCGGGGCGCTGCGCGCCGAGCGGCCGACCTCGACCTTCTTCTCGGGTGAGCCCGCGAAGCCCCTCACGGCGGTCGGGCGCGCCGACGCCGAGCGGCTCGTCCGCATGGCGGACCGCGCGCTGCCGGCCGGAGCGTCGTTCCTCACCGGCGCGTTCACGCCCGCGGACGCCGACCTCGCGCTCATGCTCCAGCGCCTCGCGGCGAACCACGACCCCTGCCCGGAGCGGCTCGCCGACTACGCGCGCGCCATCTTCGCCCGCCCCTCCGTCCGCGAGTGGCTCGGGCACACGCGCTGGAAGGACAGGGCCTGAGCGGCGCACGAGCCCCCGAGGCCCCCAACCGGCGCGCGTCCGCGCGCGCCGCAGCCCCCATGATTCGAGCATGGCCTCCGACGATCCCCACGGGTACGCCACGCTCCTCTCCGGCTACCGGACCGCGATCCTGACGACGCGCGGCGCGGAGGACGGCCACCTCCACGCCCGCCCCATGGCGATGCGCCAGCAGGTGCGCGGCGAGGAGATCTGGTTCGCGACCTCGGTCGCGTCGAGCAAGTGCAAGGACCTCGAGGCCGACGCCCGCTGCGCGCTCGCGTTCTTCGACGCCGCCGACGGGACGACGGTCTCGGTGTCCGGCCGGGGAGAGGTGCTGAAGGACAAGAAGCTCGCGCAGGAGCTCTGGGATCCGTCGTGGGTGCGCTGGTTCCCCGAGGGGCCGGAGCAGCGCGAGCTCGCGCTCCTGCGGGTCATCCCCGAGCACGTCGAGCGGTGCGACGGCCGGACCGGGAAGCTCGAGGTGCTGTTCAGCGCGCCGCGGCGGCGCTGACGGCGCCCGCGCCGCGGGTCAGGACTTCGTCGCCGCCCTCAGGAACGTCGCGAGCTCGTTCAGCGCGCGCGCCTCGCGGTCGACCTCGCGCGTCGAGGCGAGCGTGTCGTCGGTGGCGTGGGCGATCTCGTTCATCGCCTTCAGCACCTGCTCGATCGCGCCCTCCTGCTGCTGCGCGACGCGCGCGATCTCCCGCGCCGCGCGGGACGACTCCGAGAGGGCGGTCGCGAGCCCGCGGATCGTCTCGGCGGTGCGGATCGCGGCGGAGGCGCCGAGCTGGGCGTGCGCGATGCCCCCCTCCGCGGCGCTCACCGCGTCGAGCATCGCCCGGTGCACGTCCGCGAGGGTCTGGCGCGCCTGGGCGGCGGCGCTGCGGGTCTCGGCGCCCTGGCGACGCAGCCGCTCGGCCACGTCCCCGAGCCCCTCCGCGCCGGGGGCGCGCGCCGCGATGCCGGCGGCCCCGTCCGCGAGCTGCTCGGAGCGGTCCGCCACGTCGCGCAGGAGATCGCCGAGGTCGTAGACGTCGCGCATCCTCGCGTCGAGCGCCTCGATCTGCCGCGACAGGCCGCGGACCTCCTCGGCGAGCCGCAGGAGCTCCGCGCCGGAGGCCTCCGCCTGCGCGAGGCCATGCGCGCTCTGGCGCTCCGCCTGGACGGCGAGGCCGATCACCGTCTCCGCGGTGAGCGCCGCGGAGCTGGCGCTCTGGGAGAGCTGGCTCATCGCGGAGGTGGTCTCGCGGACGCTCGCGGCCGCCCCGGAGCTCGTGCGGGTGAACGCCGCGACGTTCCCGAGCAGCCCCTGCGCCGCGTGGAAGAGCTCCTTCGCCGTGCGATCGAAGCTCTCGCGGCGCGCCTGCTCCAGCCGCACGATCTCGTCGCTCTGGCGCACGATCTCCGCGCTCTGGCGGAGGAGCTCGCCGCGCTGCCGCTCCACGAGCCTGCCGACCGCGCCGAGGACGAAGGGCGTCGTGTCCATGAGCCAGAGCAGCGGCTGGTGCAGGTGGGTGTGGACGAGCGCGCCGGGCGTGAGCGTGCCGAGGTGGCGATACGCCTCGACGAGCGTCGCCACCACGGGCAGCCCCACGCCGATGAGGGCACCGAACCAGTCGTAGCCGAGCCGCTTCATGTCGCCGCCGTCCCCCTCGTCCCGGGTGCCGCCGGATTGTGCTGCAACGCCCTCCGCCCCGCCACACTCCCGGCCGGCCGACCGCGCGCCGCGACGTCGCACCTCCGCGGTCCGCGTGGCACGGTCGGGCCCGCGCCGTCGGTCCGCTCGGGGCAGCGCGGACGGGGATGCTATCCTCCGCGCGGACCATGCGCCCGCTCGCCCTCTCGTTCCGCCAGAAGATCGTGGCCCCGTCGCTCATCGCGGCCGTCGCGACCCTGCTCGCCACCGTGGTCTCCTCCCGGCTCTCCTCGTCGGCCGCGGACGAGCTCCGGCGCGTGGAGACCCGGGAGTTCCCCACGCTCCAGCTCTTCCAGGACCTGGAGACGAGCCTCGCGCGGGTGCAGCGGCAGCTCGAGGAGGCGTCGGAGCAGCGCGACCCGAACTCGCTCGAGGCGGCCGACGTGCTCCAGGAGGACCTCCTCGCGCGGCTCGCCGCCGCGCCGACGCGGTCCGTGGACGACGATCGCGCGGCGATGCTCGTGGACGGGCTCCAGGGCTGGTACGGCGCGGCCCGGGAGCGCGCGGCGGCGCGCGTGCGGGCCACGACCGCGCCGGCCGACGACGCGACGGCGCGCGCGGCGTCGGCCCGCTTCCTCGCCGTGAAGGACGCGCTCGCGGCCGAGACGCAGCGGGCGCGGCAGGCGATGGCGAGCGGGTTCCAGGCGGCGCGGGACCTGCAGCGCCGCGCCATCGTGGTGAGCGCGGCGATCCTGCTCGCGGCGGCCGTCGGCTCCGCCGTGCTCGCCTGGGTGCTCGCCTGGCGCCTCTCCCGCCCGGTGATGGCGCTCAACCGCGCCGCGCTCCGCATCGCCGACGGCGACCTCACGCACGACATCGACCTGCGCACCGGCGACGAGATCGGGACGCTCGCCTTCAGCTTCCGGCGCATGAACGACCGGCTCCGCCAGATCGTCGCCGCGCTCAAGCGCTCGTCCACCGAGCTCGGGGGCGCCGCGGAGCGGCTCGCGGAGCACGCCCGCGCGCAGAACGCGATCCTCGAGCGCCAGGCGGCGGGCGTCTCGGAGACGAGCGCGACGACGCGGGAGCTCGAGCAGACCTCCGCCGTCGCGGCGAGCCGCGCCGCCTCCGTGCTCGACGTCGCCCGGCGCGCGGCGGAGCTGTCGAGCGAGGGGCAGTCCGCCGCCGAGGTGAGCGTGGAGGGCTTGCACCGGATCCAGGCGGCGGTCGGGGAGATCCTCGGCCGGTCGTCGCGCCTCCTCGATCAGACGCAGCAGGTGAGCGACATCGTGGAGACCGTCCGCGACCTGTCGGTGCAGTCGCACGTGCTCTCGATGAACGCCTCTATCGAGGCGGCGCGCGCCGGCGAGGCGGGCAAGGGGTTCGGCGTGGTCGCCGCCGAGGTGCGCGCCCTCGCCGAGCAGTCGGGCCAGAGCGCGGGCCGCATCGCCCGGATCGTCGAGGACATCGTGGGCGCGGTGCGGGCGACGCTCGACACGACCGAGAGCGGGACGCGCGGCATGGAGAGCTCGGTCGCGCGGATCCGCGCCTCCGGGGACAGCCTGCGCGAGATCGGGGCGTTCGTGCGGGAGACGAGCGACGCGGCGCTGCAGATCGCGACCGCGGTCCAGCAGCAGTCACAGGGGGTCGCGCAGATCGCCGGCGCGATGCGGGACCTCGACCGCGGGATGGAGGAGACGGTCGCGCGCGTGCAGCTGCTGCAGGGCGCCGCGCAGGAGCTGACCGCGACCGCGGCGCGCATCTCGGCGATCGCCGACGGGTTCCGGGTCTAGGGGCACCGTCCGCCGTCCGGGGCAGCCCGCGCCGCGGCGCCGCGCCGGTCCGCCCTGGCGCCGGCGGCCGGCGCGCGGTACGAAAGCCTCCGCCCATGACCACCGCCGCCGCCACCCCGGGCGAGGCCCCCCTCGCCGCGCTCCTCCCGTCGCCGGGCGAGACCCTCGCTCCCGACGCCGTGCTCGACCGCTTCGTCTCGTGGGTGGGCGCCACCGGCCTCACGCTGTACCCGCACCAGGAGGAGGCGATCCTCCAGCTCCTCGACGAGCGCCACCTCGTCCTCAACACGCCCACCGGCTCGGGCAAGTCGCTCGTCGCGACGTTCCTGCACTTCCAGGCGATGGCCGAGGGGAAGCGGTCCTTCTACACCTGCCCGATCAAGGCGCTCGTCAACGAGAAGTTCTTCGACCTGTGCCGGCTGTTCGGCCCGGACAACGTGGGGATGATGACGGGCGACGGCGCGGTGAACCGCGACGCGCCCATCGTCTGCTGCACCGCCGAGATCCTCATGAACCTCGCGGTGCGCGAGGCCGGCCCCCGCGTGGACGCGGTCGTCATGGACGAGTTCCACTACTACGGCGATCGGGAGCGCGGCGTCGCCTGGCAGGTGCCGCTGCTCGCGCTCGAGGACACGCGCTTCCTCCTCATGTCCGCGACGCTCGGCGACACGCGCGCGATCGAGGAGTCGCTCCGGCAGGTGACGGGGCGCGAGGTGGCGGCGGTGCGCCACGCGGCGCGGCCGGTGCCGCTGGAGTACGAGTACCGGGAGACGCCGCTGCACGAGACGCTGGAGGCGCTCGTCACGGCGAACCGCGCCCCCATCTACCTCGTCAACTTCACGCAGCGCGCCGCGGCCGAGCAGGCGCAGAACCTCATGAGCGCGAACTTCTCCTCGAAGGAGGAGAAGGCGCGCATCGCCGCGATGCTGGAGGGCGTGCGCTTCGACTCGCCCTACGGCAAGGACCTGCAGCGCTTCCTCCGGCACGGCATCGGGCTCCACCACGCGGGGCTCCTCCCCAAGTACCGGCTCCTCGTCGAGAAGCTCGCCCAGGGCGGGCTCCTCAAGGTCGTGTCGGGGACCGACACCCTCGGCATGGGCGTGAACATCCCCATCCGCACGGTGCTGTTCACCCAGCTCTGCAAGTTCGACGGGCAGAAGACGGGGATCCTCTCGGCGCGCGACTTCCACCAGATCGCCGGGCGCGCGGGGCGCAAGGGGTTCGACGAGCGCGGCTTCGTGGTGGCGCAGGCGCCCGAGCACGTCATCGAGAACAAGAAGCTCGCCGAGAAGGCCGCCGCCGGCAAGAAGGTGGTGAAGAAGCAGCCGCCGACGAAGGGCTACGTCCACTTCGACAGGAGCACCTTCGAGAAGCTCATCCAGAAGGAGCCGGAGCCGCTCGAGAGCCGGTTCGATCCGACCTTCGGCCTCCTCGTGAACCTCCTGCAGAGCGAGACCTCGCGGGTCGGCGGCGGCTACGGCCGCCTCGTCGCGCTCATCGGGCGCTCGCACGGGAACGACCACGTCCGCGCGAAGCACCGCCGGCTCGCGGCGCAGCGCTTCCGCACGCTCCGCGGGGCGGGGCTCGTGGAGGTCCGCCGCGTCGACGGCTACCGGGGCGCCTACGTGCGCCCCTCGCGCGGCCTGCAGAAGGACTTCTCGCTCTTCCACACGCTCGCGCTCTACCTGCTCGACACGCTGCCGCGCATCCCCGCCGAGCGCGAGACCTACGCCCTCGACGTGCTCTCGACGGTCGAGTCGATCCTGGAGGACCCGGACGTCATCCTGTGGAAGCAGCTCGACAGGGCGCGGGGCGAGGCCATCGCCGAGATGAAGGCGAAGGGGATGGAGTACGACGAGCGGATGGCGGAGCTCGAGAAGGTCGAGTACCCGAAGCCGAACCGCGACTTCGTCTACGCGACCTTCAACGAGTTCGCCGCGAAGCACCCCTGGGTCGGGCAGGAGAACATCCGCCCGAAGTCGGTCGCGCGAGAGATGGTCGAGCGGTTCATGACCTTCGGCGACTACGTGCGCGAGTACGAGCTGCAGCGCTCCGAGGGCCTCGTGCTGCGCTACCTCTCGGAGGCCTACAAGACGCTCGTGCAGACCGTCCCGGAGACCTACCGGGACGACGCGCTCCTGGACGTCATCGCCTTCCTGCGCGCCACCGTCCGCGGCGTCGACTCCTCGCTCATCGACGAGTGGGAGCGGATGCGCGACCCGGCATACCAGGCGCGGGTGGTCGACGCGCGCGCCGCCGTCGCGGAGACGCTCGGGCCGCCGCCGATCTGGGCCGACCCGCGCGCGTTCGCCGCGCGGATCCGCACCGAGCTGCACGCGCTGCTCGTCGCGCTCGCCCGCAAGGACGCCGCGGCCGCCGTCGCCGCGCTCGCGCCGGGCGGCGACCTCACGCCGGCCCGCCTCGAGGAGGCGATGGCGCCGTACTGGGCCGAGCACGAGCGGATCGACACGACCCCGGCCGCGCGCCGCCCGCACAACACGTTCGTGAAGGAGCTCGGGCCGCGGCGCTGGGAGGCGGTCCAGCGGATCGTGGACGAGCAGGGAGAGGTCGACTGGATGATCCAGTGCGAGATCGACCTCACCTCGCCGCGGGACCCGGACCTGCCGCTCCTGTCGCTCCAGCGCGTGGGGGCGTGACGGGCGGAGCTACGGCCGGAACAGCTCGGGCGGGAAGGACGCGGGGAACTCGACGCGGGAGAGCACCGTCTCCCCGGTCGTCTTGCCGTTCGCCCAGTTCTCCTCGTGGAACGGCACGAGCACTCCGTCCACCGTGCGGAAGTCCGAGTAGGTCGTGATGAACTCGACGGGCGCCGACCCGGCCCCGCTCCCCCGCGAGCGCAGGATCCGGCCGGAGTCGGGGTCGATGGCCGCCTCGACGACGACCCCCGGCGCGAGCTCGAGCGCGAGCACCCGCAGCTCCTTGCCGCCGAGCGCGAGGGTGCCGCGCGCCGAGACCTGGGCGCCCGGCGCGGCGAGCAGCGCGGGCAGGTCCATGCGCGCCGCCTGCAGGATCATCGAGGTGAGGAGCGGCCCCGTGACCTCCTGCCCGCGACGCCACCCGCGCCCGCCGTCGAGGACGCGGATCTCCGCGTCCTGCGCGTCGCCGAACGCCACCTCGACGCGCAGGCGGGCGGGGCGCGCGTAGGCGCGGCCGATGCGGCCCGGCGCGCCGGGGTGGAGGAGCGAGGTCACCGTCCCCTCGTGCACGCTCCGCGCGGCGCGCGCGAGGGCGGCCTCGCCGCCGTAGGCCTCGACGCAGCGCCGGACGAGCGCCGCCACCTCGCGCGGGAGCGCGCCGCCCTTCGCGGGCGGGGAGCGCACGGCCGCCGGGGGGACGGGCCGGGCCCTCGCCACCGGGGCGGCGAGCGCGGCGGCGAGCAGGAGGGCGAGCGGGAGCGTGCGCACGGGGTTCCTCGGGGCGGGAGGGGGCGGGAGTGTCGCCCGACGGGCGGGGCGAACGCAAACGGTGGCCGGGCCCGGGGCGGAGGCGCACCGTTCACGGGTGACCGAGCTCCTCGGCTGGCTCAGCTCCCTCGTCCTCGTCGCGACCCTCGCGAAGCAGGTGCACAAGCAGTGGAAGGAGGGATCGAGCGAGGGCGTCTCGCGCTGGCTCTTCGTGGGCCAGATCGCCGCCTCGACCGGCTTCACGCTCTACAGCGCGCTCGTCGGCAACCCGGTGTTCGTCGCGACGAACGCCGTCCTCCTCGCGAGCGCGGTGGTGGGGCTCGTCATCGTCCTCCGCCACCGGCGCCGCGATCGTCGGGCGCGGGCTCGGGGTACGTCACCTGGCGCCCCTCGATCCGCGCGAACGGCGTGAGCCGGTGCGGCCGCGTCCGCCCGCGCCCGACGATGTGCTGGACGACGACGCCGCGCGCGAGCAGCGCGTCGGCGATGAGGGAGCGGTGGCAGCGCCACGGGACCGCCTCCGCGCACAGGATCGCGACGGGCCCCCCGCGGGCCACCGTGCGGAGCTGGACGAGCCCCTCCTCGAACTCGGGCGTCGCCATGTGGTCGGCGTAGCCGCGGAAGCTCGCGTTCCTCCACCCCGCGTTGGGCGAGTCCTTGCGCGCGCGCCGGAGGCCGCCGAGCGCGGGCAGGTGCTCGTAGCCGATGCCCGCGGCGGCGAGCGCGCGCGCGAGCGCCGGCCCCTCGTACTGCGGGTTCGCGCGCGAGCGCGGGATGGTCCGGACGTCGGCCACCGTGACGACGTCCGCGCCCCGGAGCAGCTCGACGAGCTCCGCGATCGGTCGCGTGGAGTGGCCGATGGCGAGGACCTGGGCCTTCCCCCACCCCGGGGCGGCCCGCTGCCGGCGTTCGCGTTCCTCCTCCATGCGACGCCATCTCATGGGTGGAGTGGGGTCCTGCGTCCAGCCCGCGACGGGGCCTCCTCGCGCTCCCTCTCCCCTCACCCACGGACGGCCCGAGCTCCGGAACCCTCCACGCGGAGAACGGCTCCAACGCACCCATGACCTCCCAGCCCGACCCCGTCATCGAGATCGAGCCCCGCGCCCTGGAGACGCTCCGCGCGCTCGCCAGCACGGGCGAGCACGCGCAGTACGTCCGGATCCACGTCGGCCATGGCTGAGGGGGCGTGAGCTTCAACCTGTCTCTGGACGAGACGGCCGACCCGCAGCGCGACGTGGTGATCGAGGAGGACGGGATCCGGTTCCTGGCGGAGGTGCGCCAGCGGGAGCTCGTGGACGGGCTCCGCATCGAGATCCAGCGCGTCTTCGGGCGCGAAGGGCTCGTCGCCTTCAACCCCCGGCTGGAGCCGGGCGGCTGCTGACGAGCCGCCCGCCCCTGCGCCGCTCCGCGGCCGGGGGAGGCGGACGCTCCGCTCCCACCAGGTCCCAGGGGAGCCGATGATTGACAACCACCCGGCCTCGGCCGCATAAGTTCCCGCCGATGCTGGGCAAACGCAACGAAGCGAAGCGATGGCCGCGCGGGCAGAAGTTCACGCTCTCCCCGGAGGGCGCGGACGCCGAGGCCGCGTACCGCAACGTCGTCGCGGAGGCGCGCTCGAGCGGCCGGGCCGCGCTCGACGCCGCGCTCGCGGCGTGGGCAGGGCCGCATCGCGTGGCGCCGGCGGACGGGATCGTGCTCGCGGAGCTCCGCGGCAAGCGGCTCGGCGTCCCGGATCTCGTCCGCGAGCTCGAGGCGGCGGGCATCGCCGCCGACGAGGTGCGCGCCTCGCTCGAGCGGCTCGTCGCCGCGGGGGTCGTGGCGCCGATCCCGCTCGCGTCGCAGCTCGGCAACTGAGGTCGAGCCGCGAGCGCCGCGCGCTCTCACCTCGCGCCCGCGGCCGCTCCCGCGCCGCAGACCGTCCTTCAGTCCCATCCCCGCCGCGTGGCTTTCCGCTCGCCGCGCCGCTTCTTCTCGGCGATGCGCCGCTCCTTGGAGCCGCGCGTCGGCTTCGTCGGCCGGCGCGGCTTCGGGCGGTGAGCGAGCCCGCCGAGCCGCTCCCGCAGCCGCGCGAGCGCCGCCGCGCGGTTCTGCAGCTGGCTGCGCCGCTCCGTCGCGGTGACCGTCACGCCGGTGGGGCGGTGGACGAGGCGCACCGCGCTCTCGGTCTTGTTGCGGTGCTGACCGCCGGGGCCGCTGCCCACGAAGAACGCCTCCTCGCACTCGGCGAGCAGCGCCTCGTCGGGGAGCGCGCCGGCGCGGCGGGCGGCGGCGCGGAGCTCGTCGGATGTCACGCGGTCCTCCGGTTCGGTCGTGCGGAGCCTACGCGCGGTCGGGCCCGACGTGGAGCCCGAACACGCCGCTCGGCCGAGGTGCGCGTGCGCACCGCTCGCCGCAGGATGTCCCACCTGTCGGCGAAGGGGGCGAGGGAGCGCACGGTTGACCGGGCGGAGAGTAGCCGCGATCATCCGCCGCACCCTCATGTCCGTCGCGCACCCCCGGAAGGTAGCCGTCACGATCGTCGCCCTCGTCGCGGCGACCGCCGGCCTGATGCTCTACAAGGTCCGCGCGCTCGGCTACTCGCTCGCGGACGTCCTGCCGGTGCGGCAGTACGAGGTCACGTACGCGCTGCGGCTCGACGGGCACGGCGGGGACGTGCGCGTGCGGACGTTCCTCCCCGCGAGCGACGCGCGGCAGACGATCTCCGACGAGCGGACCGAGTCCGCCGGCTTCCACCTCTCGCAGGTGTTCGACGGCCCGAACCGCGTGGCGACCTGGGTCGGCGCGCAGGTGCCGGACGGCGCGGAGATCCGGCACACCGTCAAGATCGTGCCGCGGCGCGTCTCGTACCGCATCCCCGCCGAGCTCGCCGTGCCATCCTCCTATCCTCCCTCGACCGCGGCGGCGCTCCGCCCGGAGAAGGAGATCCAGGTGGACGCGCCGGAGATCGCGGCCACCCTCGCCCGCATCGGGGCGGACCGCGGGACCGTGATGGAGCGGCTGCGGCGGATCCACGACTACACCCACGGGCTCACGACCCGGCCGTTCAAGGGGACCACCGACGCGCTCACCGCGCTCCGCCTCGGCGAGGCGAGCTGCAACGGCAAGAGCCGCCTGTTCGTCGCGCTCGCGCGCGCGACCGGCATCCCCGCGCGCCTCGTGGGCGGCCTCATCCTCGAGCCCGGCGTGAAGCGCACCTCGCACCAGTGGGTCGAGGCGTACGTGTCCGGCCACTGGATCCCGTTCTGCCCGACGAACGACCACTTCGCCGAGCTGCCCGAGCGCTACCTCTCCCTGTACTACGGCGACGAGGTCCTGTTCCGGCACACCTCGGACGTGAACTTCGACTACCGGTTCGACACGCGCACGCAGCTCGTGCCGTCGCCGCGCGCGAAGGCCTCCTTCACCTTCCTCGACGTGTGGGGCCTGTTCGATCGCCTGAAGCTGCCGTTCAGCCTGCTCCGGACGATCCTCATGCTCCCCATCGGCGCGCTCCTCACCGTGCTGTTCCGGAACGTCGTCGGCATGCCCACGTTCGGCACGTTCCTGCCGGCGCTCCTCGCGGCCGCGGCGGGGGAGACCGGCGCGGGCTACGGCGCGCTCGCGGTGCTCATCGTGGTCGCGGCGGTCGCCACCGCGCGCTGGGCCGTCGCGCGGCTCGAGCTCCTCCACTCGCCCACGCTCGCGATCCTCCTCTCCGCGGTGGTGGTCACGCTCGTCGGCACCTCGATGCTCGCGGAGCGGCTGGGCGTCGCGGGGCTCACCCACATCACGATGTTCCCGCTCGCGGTGCTCGCCATCTGCGCGGAGCGCTTCTACCTGTCGCTCACCGAGCACGGCCCGCGCGCGGCGGGCAAGGAGCTCGGGGGCACGCTCGTGGTGATGCTCGCCTGCTACGTGGTGATGAACTCGCTCGCGCTGCAGGTGCTCGTCATCGGCTTCCCCGAGGTGCTGCTGCTCGCGGTCGCCGCGAACGTGTACCTCGGGCGCTGGGTGGGGATGCGCCTCAGCGAGTACCGCCGGTTCCGCGGGCTCCTGACCGGAGGCGCGCCGTGAGCCTCCTCGCCGCGGCGCGCGGCCGCGTGCGCGCGCTCCTCGCCCGCCGCGAGGCGGTCTACGGCATCAACCGCCGCAACCTCGTCCTCGTCTACCCGAACAACGACCGGCGCGACTACCCGCTCGCCGACGACAAGCTCCTCGCGAAGGAGCGGTTCGCGGAGGCGGGCGTGCCGGTCCCGGAGACGCTCGCGGTGTGCGACGGGCTCTTCTCCGTCCCCGGGGTCGTCGAGGCGCTGCGCGGCCGGTCGCGGTTCGTCGTGAAGCCGGCCAACGGCTCGGGCGGCGGTGGGATCCTCGTCGCGGGCGAGTGGCTCCCCGACGCCGGCGGCTGGCGCCGCGCCGGCGGCGCGCTCCTCACCCCGCACGCGCTCGCGCGGCACCTCGCCGACGTGGTCTTCGGGGTCCACTCGAACCAGCTCGAGGACCGCGCCTTCGTCGAGCGCCGCGTCGACCCGCACGACGTGTTCGCCGCGCTCTGGGCCGACGGGCTCTGCGACGTGCGCGTCATCACCCTGCGCGGCGAGCCGGTGCTCTCGATGATCCGGGTCCCCACCGCCGAGTCGGGCGGTCGCGCGAACCTGCACCAGGGCGGGCTCGGCATCGCGGTGGAGCTCGAGACGGGCCGCACCTCCCGCGCGCTCCACCACGGGCGCGCCGTGGAGCGCCACCCGGAGTCGGGGGCGCCGCTCGTCGGGATCGCCCTGCCTCGCTGGCCGGAGATCCTCGACGTCGCGCGCCGGGCCGCGCGGGCCGTGCCGCTCGGCTACCTCGGCGTGGACGTGGTCGTCGACCGCGAGCGCGGCCCGCTCGTCCTCGAGATCAACGCCCGCCCGGGCCTCGAGATCCAGAACGTGACCGGCGTCGCGCTCGGGGACGCGCTCGCGGGGCTCCCCGCGGTGGTCGAGGTCCCCGGCGCGCTCGCCGCGAGCGGGAGCGCCGCATGAACCGCCTCGTCCTCGACCGCCTCTGGCCCATGCTCCTGTTCCTCGGCGTGCTGCTCGCGGGCGCGCTCGCGCTCGAGGGGTTCGCGGCGCGCCGCGGCAACGACCCGCTCGTCATCTCCATCGCCGGCGACGAGGAGTCGCTCGGGGACGAGGGCGACGCGCCCGCCGCGCCCGCCGCGGCCGGGGAGGAGGGGCCGGTCTCGGAGGCCCACGCCCGCGCCCGGCGCGCCGCACGCCGGGGCGAGAAGCCGGAGGCGCTGAAGCTCTACGAGGCCGCCCTCGCCGAGAGCCCCGGCTCCGCCGCCGTGGAGGAGGAGCTCGGCGCGGTGCTCCTCGCCGCGGGCGACGCGGCGACGGCGCTCCCGCACCTGGTGCGGGCGGAGCAGCTCGGGCCGGGCCCGCAGCGCGCGCTCCGCGTCGGGCTCGCCCGCGCGCGCCTCGACGACCTGGACGGCGCCGAGCGCGATCTCCGTCGCGCGCTCGCGCTCCGGCCCACGGGCGAGGCGCGCATCGCGCTCGGGAACCTGCTCCGCCGCCGGGGAGATCCCGTCGGCGCCGTCGCCATCCTCGCGCCCGCCGCCCAGTCCGGCTCGAACGAGGACCGCGCCCGCGCGCTCGTGGCGCTCGGCACGGCCGAGCTCGCGGCCGGCCGGCGGGAGGACGCCGAGCGGCGCTTCGCGAAGGCCATCGAGTACGCGCCGGCGAGCGCGGAGATCCTGCTCGGCACCGCGCGCGCCTGGCTCGGCACCGGCTCCGCCCCGGACGTGCGACGCGCCGTGCAGGTGCTCCTCCGGGCCGCCGAGGTGGCGCCGGACCTCGCCGCGGTCCACTCCCTGCTCGGGCGCGCGCACGAGCGGGCCGACGAGACGGCGGCGGCGCTCGAGTCGTACGACCGCGCCCTCCGGCTCGACCCCACTCAGCGCTACGCCCGCCGCCGCCTGCTGCGGCTCGCGCTCCAGTCGCGCGACTTCTCCCGCGCGCGCCACGAGGCGGACCGGCTCGTCGCCGACGCGCCCGCGGAGCCGGAGCATCACTTCCTCGCGGCGCTCGTCGCGGATCGCGACGGCCGCGACGACGACGCGCGCAAGGCGTACCGCAAGGCCATCGAGGTCGCGAAGGGCGACTACCCGGAGGCCTACCTGAACCTGGGCGTGCTCGAGAAGCGCGCCGGGGACGCCGCCGCGGCGCGCGCCGCGTACGGCGAGGCCCTGCGCCTGCGCCCCGCCTACGGCGCCGCCTGGGTGAACCTCGGCAAGCTCGAGGAGGCGGGCGGCGATCGCGCCGCGGGGGAGGCGGCCTACCGCAAGGCGATCGCGCTCGACGAGAAGTACGCGCCCGCGTGGCTCGCGCTCGGGCAGCTCCAGTCCGAGGCGGGGAGGTTCGACGAGGCGCGGTCCTCGCTCGGGCGCGCGCTCGCGGCGCGCCCGGGCTACGACGCCGCGCAGCTCTCCCTCGGCGTCGCGGCGGCGCGCGCCGGGAAGCCGGACGAGGCGATCGCCGCGTACCAGGCGCTGCTCGCCCGCTCGCCGCGCAGCGTGTCGGCGCTCTACGACCTCGCCCTCGTGCTCGGAACCGTCTCCCGCCGCGACGAGGCGCGCGACGCCCTCGCGCGCGCGCTCGCCATCGACCCCGCCCATGCCCCCTCGCTGCGCGCGCTCGCCGAGCTGCACCTCGACGCCGGCCGGCTCGCGGAGGCGCGGAAGGCGTTCGAGGAGCTCCTCGACCTCGTCCCCGGCGATCTCGAGGCGCGCGCCGGCCTCGCGGAGCTCACGGCCCGCCAGGGCGACCGCGCCGCCTGCGAGCGCACCGCGCGACGGCTCCTCGCCGAGGCCCCGAAGGACCCGGCCGTGCAGGGCCTCCTTTCACGATGCGCGGGCACGGGCGCCCCCGGCCCGCACCTCGCCACCCCCACCACCGCCGTCGCGCCCTAGCGCCCCACCGAGGAGCTCCCCCGTGCACCAGCGTCACCTGAACATCTCGCGCGGCCTCGCCTGCTGCGCCGCCCTCGCCGCGCTCGCGCTCGCGTGCAGCGGCGGGCATGACGGCGCGAGCGCGCCGGGCAAGGTCCCCATCGATCCCAACCGCCCCGGCGACTCGCTCTTCGCCGAGGGGCTCGCGCTCTACGACGCCGCCAACGTCGCCGCGGCCGACGCGCGGGCCCTCGCCGCGACCGATCCCGCCGCGAGCGCGGCGAAGGCGGCGCTCGCGCTCCAGGACTACGCGGACGCGCGGGCGAGGTTCGACGCGCTGCCGGTGCAGTTCCCCACCTCGATCCGGCTCGACAACGCCGCCTACCTCGCCGGTCGCTGCAGCTACGAGCGCGGGGTCCTCGGCGGAGATCCGGCGGAGCTCCAGGACGCGGCGCTGCGCCTCGACGCGATGCAGGCCGCCTTCGCCTCCTCGCCCTTCATCGACAACGCCGCCTACTTCGACGGCCGCGCCCGGTTCCAGCTCGGCGACTACGCCGCCGCGCGCCCGCAGTTCCAGCGCTCGCTCGCGGCCTCCCCGACGGGCACGTACGCCGACAACGCGCAGTACTACCTCGGCCGGTGCGACTTCGAGCTGGGGCTCGCGCGCGCGAACGCCGGCGACGGGCTCGGCGCGGCCGCCCTGCTCGACCTCGCCGAGGCGGAGCTGACTGCGGTGCCGGCCACGAGCACCTACTACGACAACGCGCAGTACTACCTCGGGCGGAGCTACCTCGAGGAGCCGGTGAACGCAACCGCCACCGTCACCGGGCTCTCCGCCTCCGAGGCGGCGGCCCGCAAGGCCAACCTCGAGGCGGCGATCGCGGCATTCCAGCGGACCCTCGCGGTGCCGGCGACGACGTTCGCGGGCTCCGCGCAGTACTGGCTCGGCCGCGCCCGCTACGCGCACGCGTTCTACTACGCGAGCGCGGGCCTCGACCCGGCGGACCTCGCCGCGGCGGACGCCGCGTTCCGGGCGGTCCCGGCGACGAGCACCTACGCGGACAACGCGCTGCACTACCTCGCGCGCACCTACGTGAACTCCACCTGGCAGTTCTGCACCACCCCGCACGCGTCGGATCCCGCCCCGGCCTCGGCCTGCGCCGCCTACGCGAAGCTCTCCGCCGACTTCCCCTCGAGCCCCTACGTCTCCTCGACGGCGACCTACCTCGCCGGCGCGACCCCGCCGTGCGTCTGCCCGTGACAAGGAACCCCGCGATGATCCGCTCCCTCGCTCTCGCCTCCGCCGTCACCCTCCTCGCCGCCGCGCCGCCCGCCGGTGCCGCCGACGCCACGCCGCAGTGGACGCTCGACGCGCGCGCCGGCCTGTACGCTGGCGCCTTCGACGGCTACGGCGTCCGCCGCGACTCGGGCACGCTCCTCCTCGCCGAGGGTGCGCTCACGCCCGAGCTCCGGAGCGGCGCCTTCCAGCTCGACCTGCCCGTCCGCTTCGCCCACCGGCAGACCTTCGGCGCGACGCTGTCGGAGACCACCGGCTCGGTCGGCGTCGAGCCCGAGTACCGGGTGCTGAAGCGGCTCCGCCTGGGCGCCGAGGCGTCGGTCGGGGGCGCCTGGCGGCCGGGCTGGGAGGACCTCTACCAGCGCGACGCGCTCGGCGACATGCCGGGCACCGACCGCTACGGCTACTTCACGTGGCGCGCCGGCGTGAACCTCTACGCGACGCCGTTCGCGCACCAGCACCTGCGGCTCAAGTACCGCTACGTCTCGTACTCCTACGTCGAGGACCCCAACTTCGACCCGGCCGTGCCGATGCACCTGACGCCCCGCGACAACGGCCAGAACCAGCTCGAGGCCTCGTGGCGGATCCTGGGCGAGCGCTACGCCACGGCGTTCCGGATCGACTACGCCCACCGCCAGGACTTCACGCTCCTCGCGCGCGACGCCGGCACCGGCGCCACGAGCGGGAACCCGGAGCAGGAGCTCGACACGCTCGAGCCCTCCGTGGAGGTGGAGCTCTCGAAGCTCGGCGGCAAGGTCGACGTGTCGCTCCGCTACGGGTACGAGGTCCAGCGCGACGCCTGGCAGGGCTACTACTCCTACCAGGGGCAGCACCCTCGCCTCATCGTGAAGTCCCCGCTCACCGAGCGGCTCGCGGCCGAGCTCCGCGCCGAGGCGTGGCTGCGGGGCTACGGGCCGGACTCGAAGACCAACACGTCGGACGGGGCGCGGCTCCACGACAACCGCCTCGCGCTCGGCGGCGAGCTCCGCTACGCGCTCGCCGGCGGCCTCGCGCTGCGCGCGGAGGCCGAGTGGATCACGCGCGACACGAACTACCCGGACTACGTCCCCGGCGTCTATCCGGCCGGCCGCTACTACGACATCCGCTGGAGCTACGACAACGTGCGCGCCGTCGCCGGCCTCGAGTGGCGCATGCCGCGCGCCGGCCGCTGACGCCACCGGCCTCGCCGCTCCGTGTGCGCCACCGCGGTCCTCCCGGCCGCGGTGGCGCCCGGCGGGCGCGGCTCGATTAGGCTAGGCCCGTGTCCCGCCACGGCGTCCGCGTCTCCGATCCCTCCCGCTGGGTCTTCAACCGGCTCGCGGAGGACTACCGGCAGCGGCCGGGCTACCCCTCGCCGCTCGTCGCGCGGCTGCTCGCGCTGGCGGGCGGTCCGGGCGCGCGCGTCGCCGACCTCGGCGCCGGCACCGGCCAGCTCGCGCTCCCGCTCGCG
>NZ_JALCZC010000056.1:0-26498 GCF_022690805.1 Anaeromyxobacter sp. SG66 | reverse complement strand
CCGCCAGCCGAGCGCGCCAGCGCCCGCATAACCGAGCGCCGCGAGCGCGACCGCAGTGGTGACGAGGGCGCCGCCGCCGGGCAAGGTCTCCTCGCCTTCGCGCGGCGACTGACGCGCAGGGGCCGCGGCCGCCGAGGCGGCGCCCGCCGCCGCGCGCGAGAGGAGGAGCGTCCCCGCGCCCCGCGACGCCCAGGCGAGCGCCCCCGCCGCGCTCCACAGGGCGGCCGAGAGCACCCCGCGGATCCTTCGGGCGGGCGCGCGCGCGGGGCGCAGCGCGAGGACGCCCAGCGCGAGCGCGGGGACGCTCGCGGCGAGCCCGAGCTGCAGATCGGTGAGCCACAGGTCGGCGCGCATCCGCTCCAGCACCGCGCCGAAGGCGGCGCGATCGAGGAGCGGCAGCGCGTGCACGAGCGCCAGGAGCGCAGCGGCGCGGGCGGCCGGGCGGGCGGGCAAGCGGGACTCGGCGCGGGGCGCCCTCACGCGGCGGGAGCCTAAACCGCGAGGGCGAGCGGGTCGAGAACGCGAACGCTGGCGGACGCTCGCCGCGCGCGGAGGGAGGCCGCTCCGGCGAGGGTTCGGCCGGCTCGCAAATACCCGGCGTTTCCGCTAAAACGCCCCGCGACCATGATCTCAGTGCAGAACGTCACCAAGGCCTTCGGCCCGAAGCGGCTTTTCGAGGACGTGAACGTCGCGTTCTCGCCCGGGAACCGGTACGGCCTCACCGGCCCGAACGGCGCGGGCAAGACCACCTTCATGAAGATCCTCGCCGGGGACGAGGACTCCGACACCGGCTCCGTTCTCCGGCCGAAGAAGCTCGGCATCCTCCGCCAGGACCACTTCCGCTTCGAGGACAACCGCGTCCTCGACGTCGTCCTCATGGGCAACGGCGGGCTCTGGGCAGCGATCCAGGAGAAGGAGGCGCTCCTCGCCAAGGAGGAGATCTCCAATGAGGACGGCACCCGGCTCGGCGAGCTCGAGGGGACCATCGCCGAGGAGGACGGCTACTCGGCGGAGGCCGACGCGGCGGAGCTGCTCCAGGGCCTCGGTATCGAGGAGCCCTGGCACGATCAGCCCATGCGGGCGCTCACCGGCGGCTACAAGCTGCGCGTCCTGCTCGCGCAGGCGCTCTTCGGCAAGCCCCAGGGGCTGCTCCTCGACGAGCCCACGAACCACCTCGACATCGAGTCCATCCGCTGGCTGGAGAAGTTCCTCCACGCCTACGAGGGCGTGCTCATCACCATCTCGCACGACCGCCACTTCCTGAACGCGATCTGCACGCACATCGCGGACATCGACTACGAGACGATCATCACCTACCCGGGCGGCTACGACGACATGGTCCGCCAGAAGGGCCAGGTGCGCTCGCGCGTCGAGTCGGAGAACGCGGAGAAGAAGAAGAAGATCGAGCAGCTCCGCGAGTTCGTGGCCCGCTTCCACGCCGGCACGCGCGCCTCCCAGGTCCAGAGCCGCATCCGCTCGATGCAGAAGCTCAAGCTCGAGGACATGAAGCGCTCGAACATCCAGGCGCCGTTCATCAAGTTCGAGCAGAAGGCGCCCTCGGGGAAGCAGACGCTCACCGTCGAGGGCATCGACAAGCGCTACGGCGGCAACGAGGTGATCCAGCCGTTCAGCGCGCTCGTCACCCGCGGCGAGAAGATCTGCGTCATCGGCAAGAACGGCGTCGGCAAGACCACGCTCGTGAAGATGATCGCGGGCGAGCTGCAGCCGGACCACGGTCACGTGAAGTGGGGCCACCAGGCGCAGGTCGGCTACCTGCCGCAGGATCAGCAGGGGGCGATCCGGCCAGGGACCACCGCGTTCGGCTGGCTGCGCGAGCTCGAGGACAAGCTCTCGAACGAGGAGATCTCCGGGCTGCTCGGCCGGATGCTGTTCTCGGGCGAGGAGCGGATGAAGCCCACCGCGACGCTCTCCGGCGGCGAGACGGTCCGGCTCCTGCTCGCGAAGCTCATGCTCTTCAAGGACAACGTCCTCGTCCTCGACGAGCCGACGAACCACCTCGACCTGCAGTCGATCGCGGCGCTCTCGGAGGGGCTGCAGCGCTACGAGGGCACCCTCGTCGTCGTCACGCACGACCAGGAGCTCATCCGCGAGGTGGGCACTCGCATCTGGGCGCTGCACCAGGGGGAGCCGGTGCTCGACTTCCCGGGCACCTTCGACGAGTTCGTCGAGAAGCACCCGGATCTCGCCAGCGCGCACGGCTGATCCTCCGTCCCGCCGGACGGCCGAGCGCGAGCGCGCCGGGGCGCGCGCGCCGCTCGCCGCGCAGGCCCTCGCCTCGGGTTCCCTCCGGGTGGGGCAGCAGGCGAGGTCTCCCGTGGCGCGCTGCCGCCGAGCGGCGCATCATCGGCCGGGCCGCTACTGGGGCGGCCGGGAGGGATGTCCATGCGTCAGCTCGTCGTCGCAGCGCTCTCGCTCGCGGTCGCCCTCGGCGCGCGCGGCGCGGAGTTCGAGGGCAGGGCCGAGTACCGGATGACGGGGGGCGAAGGGCCCGCGCGCGAGGGCCACGCCGTCGTGTACCTGTCGCCGAGGGGCTCGCGCAGCGAGCTCGACGTCGCCCCGCCGCCCGAGCTCGTGCAGCAGGGGCTGAAGGACCGGCTGCGGATGATCTCGATCGTGAAGGCGAGCGAGCCCGGGCGCGTGTACTTCCTGCACGAGGAGCGCAAGAGCTACAGCGTCGTCGACTCGAAGCGGGAGGGCGAGCCGCAGGAGCGCTGGACGGTGAAGCGCGCCGGGAGCGATCGCGTCGCGGGGCTCCGCTGCGATCGGGCCAAGGTCGAGAGCTCGGGCGGCGCGAGCTTCGACGTCTGCGTGACGCGCGAGCTCGGGACCGTCGCGGGCTGGGCGGCGGCGAGCGGCGACGCGGACTCGGCGCTGCCGCGCGCCCTGAAGGAAGCCGGGCTCGACGGCCTGCCGGCGCGCTGGGTCCTCCTCGACGCGAAGACGGGCGAGCCGCGCATGAAGATGGAGCTCGTGAGCGCGAAGAAGCAGAAGGTGCCGGCCTCGATGCTCGAGGTGCCGGCCGGCTACGCCCGCACGGAGTCGCCGGTCGCCTCGCCGGAGATGCAGCAGAAGATGGAGGAGGCGATGAAGCAGCGCGAGGAGGCGCAGAAGAACCTCCCGCCGGAGCAGCGCAAGAAGCTGGAGGAGCTGATGAAGCCGCCCGCGGGCGAGGCGCCGCCGGCCGGCAAGTGACCCCGACGCGAGCGGGGCGTCAGCGGCCCAGCACGGCGCGGAGCACGTCGGGCCGATCGGTCACGATCGCGTCGACGCCCATCGCGAGCAGCGCGCGCATCTCGTCGGCGGCGTCGACCGTCCACGCGTGCACGGGCATGCCGCGCCCGTGGAAGTGCGCGATGACCGGCGGGCAGACCACCTCGAGCTCGTTCATGCGCGCCGGCAGCGAGGCGAGCGCGTAGCCGCCGGGGCAGGCGGACGCGTCGCCGCCGGAGAGCGCCGCGAGGACGTGGCAGGTGGCGGCCTCCTGCGGCAGGTACCGCGCGCAGGCGGGGAGGAGCGCCCCCAGGCGCTCGGCCTGCGCGTCGAAGAACGATCCCACGCAGACGCGGTGCTCCGCGCCGGCCGCCCGGATCGCCGCCGCGAGCGCCTCGGCGAGCGCCGGCTCCTCGGACTTCGCGTCCACGATGAAGCGCATGGCCGGGTAGCGCGCGAGCGCCTCGGCGAAGGTGGGGATCCGGACGCCCGTGCCGCGGCGCGGAAAGGTGCGGCCCCCGTCCGGCGTGAAGCCGAACGCGGCGTCGAGCGTCCGGAGCTCTTCGAGCGTCCGGCCCTCGACCGTCCCGGGCGCGCCGGTGATCCGCTCCGTGGTCTCGTCGTGGAAGACGACCAGCACGCCGTCTCGCGTGCGCCGCACGTCGGTCTCGATGGCGTCCGCGCCGAGCTCCGCGGCCACGTCGAAGGCGGGGAGCGTGTTCTCCGGGGCGAGGGCGCTGCCGCCGCGGTGGGCGACGAGCCAGGGGGAGGGGAGGGAGAGGAAGGGGTGCATGGGTCGGGTCGAGGGCGAGATCGGGGGCGAGGATCGAGATCATCTTCGATCTCGGCGCCTCCCTCGGTTACAACACGCCCGCATGCGCCGCCAGGTGAAAGGGGAGGCCGTCCGCCGCGAGCTCCTCCCCGGCACGTCCACGGAGCTCCTGAAGGAGCTCCACCTCCTCACGCGCGCGGGCGATCTCAACGCGGACAGCCTGCGCAAGCTCAAGCAGGTGAACCACCTCGCGGGGCTCCTCGCGCCGGCGCTCGACGACGTGCTCGGCCGCTTCGGCGACCCGGTCGTCGTGGACTGCGGCGCGGGCAAGAGCTACCTCGGCTTCGTCCTCTACGAGCTCTTCCTCCGGCCGGCCGGCAAGGGGAGCCTCCTCGCGGTCGAGTCGCGCCCGGACCTCGCGCGCGCGGGCGCGGAGCGCGCCGCGCGGCTCGGGTTCGACCGGCTCCGCTTCGTCGAGGCGCCCATCGCGGGCGCGCCCGTGCCCGAGCGCGTCCACGTCGTCACCGCGCTCCACGCCTGCGACACGGCCACGGACGACGCGCTCGCGCTCGCCATCCGCCACGGCGCGGACCACGTCGCGGTGGTGCCGTGCTGCCAGGCGGAGGTGGCGCGCCAGCTCGCCGGTGCGCCGGCGCCGTCCCCTCTCCTCGCGCCGCTCTTCGACCACCCCTGGCACCGGCGCGAGTTCGGGTCGCACCTCACGAACGTCGTCCGCGCGCTCGCGCTCGAGGCGGCCGGCTACAAGGTGACCGTCACCGAGCTCACCGGGTGGGAGCACTCGGTGAAGAACGAGCTCATCCTCGGCAAGAAGGTGCGGGCCTCCTCGCGCGAGGCGAAGGAGCGGCTCGACGCGCTCGTGGCGGCGGCCGGGGTCCGGCCGAAGCTCCTCCGGCTGCTCGCGGGCGAGCCGGCGTAGGCCGCCTTTGCGCGCCGGCGCCGGCGCGTGGGATAAGCCCGCCCGTGGACCTGCGACGAACAGAGGGTGAGCGGGTCGAGGTCGCCGCGATCGAGGCCGAGGGCCCGCGCGGGCTCGCCGGCCTGCGCGCGCTGTGGCGCGCCGTGCTCGGCGCGCTCGCCTTCCGCGCCGCCTGCTACGCGGTCATGACCGCCGCGGCGATCTGGAACGAGCGGCGCCTCGCGCCACCGCTCCCGGACCTCGTGCTGTCGGCGGTGCCGTACGTCGACTGGATCGCCCGCGCGAACTACGTGCTCTGGCTCGTCGCGTACGTCCCGCTCGCGCTCGCGCTCCTGTGGCGCGCGCCCCGCCGCTTCGCCCGCTACACCGTGACGGGCGGCCTCGTCTCGCTCGCCCGCGGCGCGACGCTCGTCCTCACCGGGCTCGGCGCCCCGCCGCCGCAGGTCGGCGGCGTCGGGATCGCGGGCCACGGGTTCGGCGAGGTGTTCCTGTCCCTCGTTTCCCCGTGGCAGGTGTTCGCCGACGGGTCCATGCGCGCCTACCTCACGCAGGATCTGTTCTTCTCGGGCCACACCGCGACCACCTTCCTGCTCGTGCTGTACGTGTGGCGCTCGCCGCCGCTCCGCGCGGCCGCGCTCGTCGCCCACGTGCTCGTCGTCGCGTCGGTCTTCCTCTCGCACCTGCACTACGCGATCGACGTGGTGGGCGCGTACGCGGTGACGTTCGCGATCTTCGCCTTGCGCGAGGGCTGGCCCGCCCGCGCGGGCGACGGGGCCTGAAGGCCGCGCCGCGCGCTCCCGGCTACGGGCCAGCGCGGGCCGCGCTCACTTCCCGACGAGCAGCTCGACGACGCCCGTCGTGATGGCCGGCAGGTAGGTGATGGCGAGCACGCCCGCCGCCATGATGAGCAGGAACGGGAAGGCCTTGCGGTACATGTAGGGCAGGGGCTTGCCGAAGCGCGAGGCGGCGAGGAAGAGGTTCAGGCCCATCGGCGGGAACAGGAACCCGAGCTCGAGGTTCGCGAGGAACACGACGCCGAGGTGGATGGGCTCGATCCCGTAGGCCGCGCCGAGGGGCGCCACGAGGGGGGCGAGCACCACGATCGCCGAGTAGATCTCGAGCACGCTCCCGAGGACGAGGAGCACCGCGTTCAGCATGAGCAGGAAGAGCGCCGGGCTCTTCACGGTCGCGGTCATCCACTCGACGAGCCGGGTGGGGATCTCCGCGTCCACGAACCAGGAGGTGAGCCCGAGCGCCGTGCCGAGCAGGATGAGCACGCTGCCGACGAGGGCGGCCGCGTCCACGAGCACGCGCGGCAGATCCCGCAGCGGGTGGATGGAGCGGAAGATGAAGAGCTCGACCACGATCGAGTAGGCCGCCGCGAGCGCCGCCGCCTCGACGATGGTGGCGAACCCGGTCGCGACGGAGACCACGACCAGGGTCGGCAGGCCGAGGTCCCACTTCGCCGCCCACAGCGCGGCGGCCGCCTCGCGCGGCTCGAACCGCTCGCGCGGCGCGTGGGAGCGGATGCCGACCGCCACGCCGTACGCGGCGACGATGACGATCATGAGCAGGCCCGGGACGAGCCCGCCGAGGAACAGGTGGTCGATGGGCGCCTGGGCGACCACGCCGTAGAGGATGACCGGCAGCGAGGGCGGGAAGAGCAGACCGAGCGAGCCGGAGGCGGTGACGAGCCCGACGGAGAAGTCCTCCGGGTAGCCCTCGCGGCGGAGCGCGGGGAGGAGGAGCCCGCCGAGCGCGAGGATCGTGACGCCGGACGCGCCCGTGAACGTCGTGAAGAGCGCGCAGACGAAGGTCGCCATGATGGCGACGCCGCCGGGCATCCAGCCGAAGATCCCCTTGTACGCGCGGACCAGCCGCTGCGCGGCGCCGCCCTCGGCGAGCACGTAGCCGGCCGCGGTGAGGAGCGGGATCGCCGGCAGCGTGGCGGAGGAGACGAGGTTGAACGTGGCCGTGGGCACCGCCGCGATCGCCTCGGAGCCCCCGTCGCGGAAGAACAGGGCCATCGCGACGCCGCTCATCGCGACGAAGACCGGCGCGCCGAGCAGGAACGCCGCGAGCACGATCGCGAGGAGGATCCAGACGAGCGTCGGCCCGGGCTCGACCGCGCCGAGCACGAAGGCGGAGGCGGCGAGGGCGAAGGCCGCGGCGCGGGTCGCCCAGCGCTCCGCGCCGGCCCCGTCGCCGGCGCGCCAGGCGAAGCGGAGCGCCATGAAGCCGAAGCCGATCGGCATCACGAGCTCGCTCCACGCCACGCGGATGCCGAACGCCACCGTCCCGAAGCCCCTCCACTCGACGGCCACGAGCCGGGCCGACGCCCACGCGAGGAGCGCGCAGGCGGCCGCCGACACGGCCTGGGTGAAGAACCGTGCCATCCGCCGCGGGCGTCCCGCGGGGACGAGCTCGATGGTCGAGAGGGCGAGGTGGTGGCCGGACGCGGTGGCGAGCAGCGCGCCGAGGAAGCCGACCCACAGCGTGATGTGCTGCGCGAGCACCGCGGAGCCCGGCAGCTCGCGCCCGGTGAAGCGGCGCGAGACCGTCGAGGCCGCGGGGAGGGCGACCATCGCGAGGAGGAAGAAGGCGAGCAGGCCGCGCTCGAGCCGCGTCCCGGCGGCGCGGGCGGGAGCGACCTCGGAGTCGGGAGGGAGCGTGGATGGGGCGGTCACGAGAAAGTCGATTGACCCGTCAGGGAGGGGCAAATATGACTACCACGAACTCCCCTCAGCCGCGCCCTTTCCCGTGAAGCGACTCCTGCTCGTCACTGCACTCTCCGTCACCGCTGCGTCCCTCACCGGCTGTCGCAGCACCGCCATGTCGTTCGTCTCCGACGCCGTGGCCCAGAGCGGCTCCGCCTACGGGTCGGACGACGATCCCGAGCTCGTCCGCGAGGCCGTGCCCTTCGGCCTCAAGACGATGGAGGGGCTCCTCTCCGAGAACCCGGAGCACGAGGGCCTGCTCCGGGCCCTGGCGGGCAACTTCACCCAGTATGCGTACGCGTTCGTCCAGTCGGACGCCGATCGCGCGGACCTCGACGGCAACCTCGACGCGGCCCGCGCCGGCCGGGAGCGGGCGCGCAAGCTGTACCTCCGCGCGCGCGACTACGGCCTGAGGGCGCTCGAAGAGCGGCACGAGCACCTCTCGGCGCAGCTCCGCGAGGGGCGGGATCTCGCCAAGGCGCTGAAGCGCGCCGAGAAGCGGGACGTGGAGGCGCTCTACTGGACGGCGTCCGCCTGGACGCTCGCCATCGCGAACGGCAAGGGAGACATGGCGCTCGTGGCCGAGCTCCCGATCCCGGTCGCCATGATGGAGCGGGCGCTCGCGCTCGACGAGCGCTGGGGGGAGGGGGCGCTGCACGAGTACTTCGTCTCGCTGGACGCCGCCCGCGGCGAGCACGAGGGCGGCGGCCCGGCGCGCGCGAAGGCGCACCTCGACCGCGCGCTCGAGCTCTCGTTGAACAAGAAGCTGGGCCCGCGCGTCGCTTATGCAGAGGGAACCCTGGTGAAGCAGCAGGACCGGGCCGCGTTCGAGCGCGAGCTCGAGGAGGTCCTGCGGGCGAACGCCGAGGAAGTGCCGAAGTACCGGCTCGCGAACATCCTCGCGCAGCGGCGCGCGCGCGTCCTGCTCGACCACGTCGAAGACCTGTTCCTCTGATCCCCAAGGAGATCCCCGTGAAGAAGCTGCTCCTCGCCGCGCTGCTCGCGGCGCTCGCCACCGCCGCCCGCGCGCAGACCGTGACGCTGAAGCTCGGCACGCTCGCGCCGCAGGGCTCCACCTGGCACGACCTCCTCCGCGAGATGGCCCAGAAGTGGGAGCAGGCGTCGGGCGGGAAGGTGAAGCTCCGCATCTACGCAGGCGGCGCCCAGGGGTCCGAGGGCGACATGGTCCGCAAGATGGGGATCGGCCAGCTCCAGGCGGCCGCCATCTCGAACGTCGGCATGCACGACGTCATCCCCGAGCCCCAGGCGCTGAGCGTGCCGTTCCTGTTCCAGAGCGAGGGGCAGATGGAGTGCGCCTTCGACAAGGTGCGCCCCCGCGTGGAGCAGGCGCTCGAGAAGCGCGGCCTCATCGCGCTGCAGTGGAGCCGGATCGGGGCGATCCACCTGTTCTGCGACTCGCCGTTCAAGACCCCCGCCGAGATGAGCCGGGCGAAGATCTGGGCGTGGGAGGGCGATCCCAAGAGCGTCGAGGCGTTCCGGGCGGCCGGGATGCAGCCGGTCGTGCTCTCCGCGAACGACATGTACCCGTCGCTCCAGACCGGGATGATCAACTGCGTCCCGAACGTCCCCCTCTACGTCCTCACCGCGCGCCTGTTCGAGAAGGCGAACAACATGATGGACGTGTCCTGGTCCTACATGATGGGGGCGACCCTCGTGCGGAAGGACGCGTGGGAGAAGATCCCGGCGGACCTCCGGCCGAAGCTGCTCCAGATCGCGAAGGAGCTCGGGCAGAAGGTCGACGTCGAGGTTCGCCGCCTCAACGCCGACGCCGTCGGCGCCATGCAGAAGCAGGGCCTGCAGGTCGTGAAGGTCGACGCCGCCCCGTGGCGCCAGGCGATGGAGCGGTCGTGGCCGGTCGTGCGCGGCGGCGTCGTCCCGGCGGAGTTCTTCGACGCGGTGAAGGCCGCGCGCGACGCCTGCCCGGCGAAGTAGTCAAAGGTCCGCGCCCGCGACGAAGCGGGCGAGATCGCGCCGCAGCGCGCGGCAGGCGAAGATCAGGGTGAGGTGGCCGCGCGGGTAGCTCCGCGCGGTCGCTCCCCAGGCCGCCGCGAGCCCGAGCGCGCCCGCGCTGAGCGCGATCCGATCCTCCCGTCCCACCGCCACGAGCACGCGCCGCGCGGTCGGCCGGCGCGCGTCCGCGCGGAAGGGCGCGAGCATGCGGGAGAGCGCGTCGGGCGGGGGCGCCGGCGCGCCGGCGCGGCGCGCGAGGGCGAGGTAGCGCCGGCCGATGCGGGTGCCCGCGAACACCGCCGCCAGATCCGCCGGAGGCGCGACGAGCGCCGCGAAGTCGAGCGGCTCGGGCGCGGTCGCGGCGAGGGCGGCGGCGAGCGCGCCGAGGGAGAGCCCCACCACCCCGACCGATCCCTCCCCGCGAGCGCGGGCGAGCGCCGTGAGGACCCTGATCTCGAGCACGAGCTGCTCGAACGCCCCGCGCAGCGCGGGGAGGTCGGGCGAGACGAAGCCCTCGCCGCTGCGCGTGCCCGGAGGCGAGCGCTGCAGGTGGCGCGGCGGCACGAGCGTCCAGACGTCGAGGCCCGCGCGCGCGAGGAGCCGCGCGTACCCGGCGACGACGGCGAGCCGCGGCACCTTCCACGGCGGCACCAGGATGGCGGTTCCCCGCCGGGCACCGCGCGCGGCGCGCGCGTGCACGGCCATCCTGTCGTCGCCCGGGGCGGGGCGCGGCGACTCCGCGAGCCAGTCCCCCTCCCGCGGCGGCGCCGCGGGGAGCACCGGCAGCGGCCCGAAGCAGTCGAGCGGCACGCCGGGGGCCGCGCGGAAGCCGACCGCCGGACGTACGCGGCGATCCTCCGTCCACATCGCGAACCCGTCGATCGCGCGGTCGAGGAGCGGGGCCATCGGCGACTTCACGAGCCGGGCGGCACCACCGGTCGCAGCCTCAGCACAGCCTGTGGATCGTGTCGATGAGCGAGTCCAGATCGAACGGCTTCGCGAGGAACGCGGCCGCGCCGAGCCCTGCGACGGCGCGCCGGTCCGCGGCGTGGTTCGCCGACACCACCACCGTGGGGATGCCTGCGATGCGCGGGTCCTCGCGCTGGGCGGAGCGGAACGTCCAGCCGTCCATCACCGGCATGGTGAGGTCGAGCAGGATGACGCTCGGTGCAGCGGAGCGGGTGAGGTGCGCGAGCGCCTCGGCGCCGTTCGCGGCGCAGGAGACCTCGAAGCCTTCGTCCTGGAGCAGCTCCGCGAGCGTCTGCCGGATCGCGGTGTCGTCCTCGACGACGAGGATGCGGGCGGGGGAAGCCACGTTCGGCTGCACATTAGGCAGCGGGATCCCGTCCGGGAACCCGGGTACGCGAGGTGGCCCCAATCGAGACTCGCGCCGGGGTGATCCGGGGTGCGCCGTTGACACTCATGGCAAGCGAAAGGTAAACGCACCGGTCGCGCCGCGTGCGCCGGAGAGTCCAGGAAGATGTCGGAGAACGAGGGCACGAGCAGCTCTGCCGCGGCGGTGTTCGGCCGCGCGCGCCCGCCCTCGTTCTCGCTGCCGGATCGCGGGGTCGTCATCGGCCTCCGCTGGAGCGGCGTCGAGGGCGCGGGCAACCAGATCCTCGCCGCCAAGATCGAGTGCGGCCGGACGAAGACCAGGCTCACGCGGTTGTGGCGTCCGTTCACCGACGCGCCGGGCCGGCGCGACGTGCACGCGCGCTTCGCCGCCTGGGTCGCGGAGGAGGCGAAGTGGGCCGAGGGGCGCCTCGTCCTCGGCGTGGACTTCGCCCTGTCGCTCTCGGAGACCCACCTCCGCCAGCTCGGGCTCCTGCGCCAGGCCATCCGCGGGCCGGCGGTGCTCGGCCGGAACCTCCACGAGCGGTTCGTCGGTCCGGGAGGCGACTTCACCGAGGGCGCGGCGAAGTTCCGGGACGAGCTCGGCAAGGATCGCCCGCGCGCGACCGACTGCTACCGCGCAGAGGTCGGGGCGCCGACGAGCGCGCGCAGCTACCGCCAGACGTTCTTCGGGCTGTGCACGCTCGCCCAGGTCCAGGCGAGCTTCCTCCCCTGGGATCCGCCGCAGACCGGCAAGCCCGCCGTGGCGGAGGTGCGGCCCGCGCACGTCGCCCGCGTCGTCTGCGGCGTCTGCGCCTACCGCGACGACGACCGCGACGGCATCTCTCGCGCCTCGACCCGCGCGGCGATCCTCCGCACCCTCCGCAGCGCCTCGAAGCTGGAGTTCGAGATGGAGCAGGCCGCGCAGGTCGTCGAGGACGGCCGCGGCGACCACCTCGACGCGGTCCTCGCCGCCACCGGCGCCGCGGCCGCGTGGGAGGACGGGTTCCAGGGCGTCCCGTCGAACGTGCCGCGCTCGGAGGGCTGGATCCACTCCGTGCGCGAGGAGCCGTGGCGCTGAGCGCGGGGCGCGCCGCTGCCGCCGCCGCGCTCGCGGCGGTGCACCGCGACATCCAGGCGTTCCAGCCGCGCGGCTTCGGTCCGCCCGTGCACGGCCCGGCCGTGGCGAGCCGCATCTTCCTCATCGGTCAGGCGCCCGGCCCGCACGAGGCGCGGTTCGGCCGCCCCTTCGCGTGGACGGCGGGCAAGACGCTCTTCCGCTGGCTCGAGCGCGCGACCGGCGCCGACGAGGAGACGGTGCGGGCGCGCGTCTACATCAGCGCCGTGGTGCGCTGCTTTCCCGGCAAGACGAAGGGCGGAGGGGACAGGGTCCCCACGCCCGACGAGTGCGCGCTGTGGCGGGGCTTCGTCGCCCGAGAGGTGGAGATCCTCGCGCCGCGACTCGTCATTCCGGTCGGCCGGCTCGCCATCCAGGAGGTGCTCGGCCACACGGAGCCCATCGCGGCCGTGGTCGGACGCACGCTCAGGACGCAGTTCCACGGGGTGGACGTCGACGTCATCCCGCTCCCGCATCCGTCCGGGGCCTCCACCTGGTTCAAGATGGAGCCGGGGCGCACCCTGCTCGACCAGGCGCTCACGCTGCTCGCGAGTCACCCGGAGGTCGCGCGCACCTTCCGGCGGAGGGCGCGGCCGTGAGCGCTCGGCGCCCGCGCACGCTCGGCCGGGTCGCGCCGGTCGCCGTGCTCCTCGCCGCCCTCGCCGCCTGCACCCACGCCCCGCGTCGCTCGGAGCCCGAGGAGTCGCCGCGCCCGTCCTCGGCCGCGCCCGCGGGCGAGGAGGGCGAGGTCGGCCTCGCGAGCTTCTACGCGAGGAAGTTCCACGGCCGGCGCACCGCGAGCGGGGCGCGCTACGACATGCACGCCATGACCTGCGCGCACCCCCGGGCGCCGTTCGGCGCGCGCCTCAAGGTCACCGATCTCGAGAACGGGCGGAGCGTCGTCGTCACCGTCACCGACCGCGGGCCGTTCAAGCGCGGGCGGGTGGTCGACCTCTCGATGGCGGCGGCGCGCAAGCTCGGGATCGTCGACCGCGGCCTCGCCCGCGTCCGCGTGGAGGCGGTCGAGGACTGACCGGCCCCCGGGTCGCGGGCGGGCCGTGAAGGCGCGGCCCGCGTCGGATCGGTCGATCAGCCGCCGAGCTCCGGCAGCTCCAGCACGGCGCGCGTGCCCTTGCCCGGCTCGCTCTCGAGCCAGAGCGCGCCGCCGCTCCCCTCCACCACGCCCCGCGAGATGGCGAGCCCGAGCCCGCGCCCGCGCCCGTCGCGCTTGGTCGAGAAGAACGGCTCGAACGCGCGGCGGAGGACGTCGGGCGGCATGCCGGCCCCGTCGTCGGAGACGGTGATCCGCACGGCGCCCCCTCGCCGCTCCGCGCGCACCTCGACGCGGCCGGCGCGCCCCTCCGGCACCGCGTCGGCGGCGTTCGCGAGCAGGTTGCCGAGCACGTGCGCGACGCTCTCCGGCCGCGCGCGCACGGAGAGGCCGGCCGGGATCTCCTCGAGGATCCGGATCCGGTCGCCCGCGCGGATGCGGGCGTGGGACACGCTCGCCCGCACCACGTCGGCGACGACGGCGCGGCCGCCAGGCTCCGCGGCGGCGGCCCCGCCCGCGTCGGCGAGCGCGCGGACGAGCGTGCCGAGCCGCTCGAGCGCCGCGAGCGCGTCCGCGATGGCTTCGCGACCCTCGTGGCCCGAGCCGTCCGCGCGCCGCAGCCCGTCCTCGAGCAGGCGCAGGTTCGTCGTGATCACCGCGGCCGGGTCGCGGATCTCGTGGGCGACCGCGGTCGCGAACCGGCCCAGGGCCGCGAGCTTCTCGGACTGGTGCAGCGCGGCCTGGGCCTCCGCGAGCGCGTGCGTGCGGGTGTCGACGAGCTCCTCGAGCCGCGCGCGCATCGACTGCAGCGCGCGCGCGTTGTCGGAGAAGCGCACGGTGATCGTCCAGTAGACCGCGACGATCGGCACGATGAAGCCGGTGTCGAGGAGGTACGGCGTCGGGAACCGGCCCGTCGTCGCGAACGCGTCGTTGAGGCCGAAGAGGATCAGGGTCCCGAAGGCGGCGGCGTGGACGCCGGCGTGCCGGATGCCGGCGCGCCAGGCGCGCACGAAGCGCCACCAGGTGACGAGCGAGGCGCCGAGGAGGACGGCGAAGACGGCGTAGCCGAACGTGGTCGGGAGGGCGTCCCGGTAGACGGCGCCGAACGCCGGCACCTCGTGGCTGACGACGTCGTACGTGAAGACCACGCCGGGGATGAGCGCGAGGGCGGCGAGCAGGAGGAACGCCCGCCTCGCCGCGTGCTGCCACCGGCCGGGCTTCAGGCCGGCGAACGTCTCGGAGTAGCCGAACCAGGCCCAGAAGTGCACGAGCGCGCTCGCCACCTGGAACCGCGAGGTGAGCGTGACGATCGGATCGGGGAGCCCGAGCGTCGTCGCGAGGTTGCACACCGCGTAGGCCGCCGCGGAGAACGCGACGAGCGAGAAGCGGTGCTGATCGCGCCAGCCGGGCGCGAGCGAGAGCCGGCGCGAGAGCGCGCCGGCGAGCACCGCGACGAGCGCCGCCGACGCGGCGATGGCCGCGGCGACGTTCACCTCCGGCCACCGGCCGCGCGCGCACCCTCCGCGCCGGCGCGGATCGCGTCGATGGCGGCCCGGTAGTCGGGGGCGCCGAACACGGCGGTCCCCGCGACGAGGACGTTCGCGCCCGCGCCCGCGACGAGGGCCGCCGTCTCGGGCTTCACCCCGCCGTCCACCTCGATCTCCAGCGCCGGGTTGCGCGCGTCGGCGAGCGCCCGGAGCTGGCGGATCTTGTCGGTGCACGCGTCGATGTAGCGCTGGCCACCGAACCCGGGGTTCACGGTCATGACGAGCACCATCTCGCAGTCGCCGATCACCCACTCGATCGCGGAGAGCGGCGTCGAGGGGTTGAGCGCGACGGCGGGCCGCGCGCCGGCGGCGCGGATCGCCTGCAGCGTGCGGTGCAGGTGCGGGGACACCTCGGCGTGGACGGAGACGAGGTCGGCGCCCGCCCGGGCGAACGCCTCCACGTAGCGCTCCGGCTCGACGATCATGAGGTGCGCGTCGATCGGCAGCTTCGTCACCTTCCGGACCGCCTCGACCACGAGCGGCCCGATGGTGATGTTCGGCACGAACCGGCCGTCCATCACGTCCACGTGCACGACGTCCGCGCCCGCCGCCTCGATCGCGCGCACCTCCTCGGCGAGGCGGCCGAAGTCGGCGGAGAGGATCGAGGGGGCGATGCGGATCGGCAGGGGCATGGGGCGCACAGTCTACGCGAGACCGGCCGGCGCGTGGGCCGCGGCGCGGGGCGGCGAGGGTCCGCGGCGCGGACCCCGAACTCACCGTACGAGCCGTGCCGCGTAGAAGCCGTCGGTCCCGTGGCGATGGGGCACGGTGAGCAGGTCGCCGTCGGGCGTGAGCACGTCCGCCGGCACCGCGCCGCCCCCGGCGCGGGCGAAGCCTGCGCGCAGCGCGCCCGCGACCACGTCCGGACCCTCGGCGCGCGAGAGCGAGCAGATCGAGTAGGTCACCGGCGCGCCCGGTCGAGCGTAGCGCGCGGTGCTCGCCAGCACGGCCGCCTGGAGCTCGGCCATCCGGGTGAGATCGGCGGGCGTCCGCCGCAGCTTCAGCTCCGGGTGGCGCCGGAGGGTGCCGAGGCCGGCGCAGGGCGCGTCCACGAGCACGGCGTCGAAGCTCTCGGGCTCGAGGCCCGGGATGGGGCGAGCTGCGTCGGCGCAGATCACCCGGACGCCGGTGAGGCCGCGGCGCGCCGCCTCGCGGGCGAGCTCCTCCGCCTTGCGCGGGTGGAGCTCCACCGCGACGACCTCGGCGCCGGGCGTGAGCAGCTCGGCGAGGTGGAACGCCTTCCCGCCGGGGGCGGCGCAGGCGTCGAGCACGCGCGCGCGCGTCCCGCGGAGCGCGCCCGCCGCGTAGAGGGTGACGAGCTGAGCGGCCTCGTCCTGCACCTGGAAGGCGAGCCCGCCCGCGGCCCGCGCCAGCGCGGCGACCGAGGTCCCCGCGAGGACGATCCCGTCCGGCGAGCGGGGCGTGGGCTCGGCGGCGAGGCCGGCCGCCCGGGCCCGCGCGAGCAGGGCGTCGCGATCCGGCGAGCGCACCGTGAGCGCGGCCGGCTGGTTCATGCCGCGCGCGAGCGCGAGCGCCTCCTCCGGTCCGAGCCAGGAGACCCACTCCTCCGCGAGCCAGCGGGGCAGCGCCTCGGCCACCGCGACGTGCCCCACCGGATCGACCGCGAGGGCGGGCGGCTCGGGCAGGGTCGACGCGCGCGCGAGGGAGCGCAGCACGGCGTTCACGTAGCCCGAGGCGCGCCCGTGGTCTACCGCCTTCACGAGCGAGACGGTCTCGCCGACGGCCGCGTGGGCCGGCTTCCTGAGGAAGAGGAGCTGGTAGGCGCCGAGCCGGAGCGCGACGCGCGCGGCGGGATCGAGCGCGTCCGCCGGGCGCCGCGAGTGCGGCGCGAGCGCGCCGTCGAGGGCGAGCGCGCGGCGGAGCGTGCCGTAGACGAGCTCGGTCGCGAGGCCGGCCTCGCGCGGGTCGAGCGCGCCGGCGCCCGCGAGCGCCGCGTCGAGCGCGCGCGACGCGGAGGCGCCGCCCTCGTCCACGCGGCGCAGGACCTCGAAGGCGATCTGGCGTGCGGTCGTCATGTGCCGAACGTGAAGGTGCGACGGCGCAGGCCGTTCGCGAAGTCGACCGCGGCCTGCGGGGGCTTCCCCTCGGGCTGCAGCCGGGTGACGAGGAGCGCGGTCCCCTCGCCGCAGCGCACCGCGACGCCGCGCCCCGGCACGACCGCGGCCGCCCCGGGGGCGTCCGGCGCCGCCGCCGCGGCGGCGGGATCCTCGACGACCTCGAGCAGCTTCACGGACCGTCCCTCGAGCGTGGTCGTCGCCCCGGGCCAGGGCGTGAACGCCCGCAGCCGGTCGCGGAGGCGCCGGGCGCGGACCGTCCAGTCCACCCGCCCGTCCTCCTTCTCGAGGATCCGCGCGAGGGTGGCGCGCGTCCCGTCCTGTCTCACCGGCACGAGCTCGCCCGCGGCGAGGAGCGCGAGCGCCGCGACGAGCGCCTCGCCGCCCAGCGCGGCGAGCCTCGGCGCGAGCGTCTCGGAGGTGTCGTCGGGGCCGATGGGGAGGACGCGCTGGAGGAGCACGTCGCCCGTGTCGAGCCCCTCGTCCATCTGCATGATCGAGACGCCCGTCTCCGCCTCGCCCTCGGCGATCGCCCACTGGATGGGCGCAGCGCCGCGGTACTTCGGCAGGAGCGACCCGTGCACGTTGAGCGCGCCGTGCGGCGCGAGCTCGAGGAGATCGCGGCCCAGGATCCGCCCGTACGCCGCGACGGCCAGGAGGTCCGGGCGGAGCTGCGCGAGCTCGCGCGCGAGAGAGCCGTCGCGGACCTTCACCGGCTGCAGCACCGGGACGCCGTGCTCGCGCGCCCACGCCTTCGTCGCCGGCTCGCGCAGCGCCTGCCCGCGGCCGGCCGGGCGATCCGGCTGCGCCACCACCGCCGCGATCTCGTGCCCGGCGCGCGCGAGCGCGTCGAGCGGGGGTACGGCGAAGGCGGGAGTGCCCATGAAGACGATGCGCATGAGGGGGTCTGTATAGGCGGGGTCGAGGTCGGGGTCCATCGGGGCGACGAAGGTCGCGGTCGGGTCGGGGTCACTCGACCGCCACCATCACCAGATCGCACACGTGCGTCCCCGTCTCGAAGCGCGGGATGGCGGCGGCGAGCGCGGCGCAGGCGGGGCCGGAGCGCGCCTCGGCGAGCGCCGCGTCGAGATCGATCCCGGCCCGGGCCGCCTGTCCCGCCGTCTCGCCGTCCACGACCGCGCCCGCGTGCTCGGTCGGACCGTCGCGCCCGTCGGAGCCCGCGGCCAGGACGGCGGCGCGCAGCCCGGCGATCTCCTTCGCCGCGAGCAGCGCGAGCGCCTGCGCGCGGCCTCCGTCGGGGTTGGCGGCGGAGGCCGGGACGTGGATGGTCGGCTCGCCGCCGAGCGCGAGGAGCCGCCGGCCCTGGCCCGCGTTCGCGCGCGCCCACGCGCCGAGCTGCGCCGCCACCTTCGCGACGTCGCCCACGAGCGGCGCGGGATCCGCCTCCGCGTCGAGCCCCCGCCCGCGAGCAACCTCGGCGGCGGCGCGGGCGAGATCCCCCGGGCCGGCGAGGAGGCGGTGCGCGATCGCCGCGAAGCGCGGGTCGCCCGGCTTCGGCGTCTCGCGGCCCGCCGCCGACTCTTCGTCCACGAACGCGCGCACAGAGGCGGGCAGGGCGGCGCGGGTGCCGGTGCGGGCGAGGACCGCCTCGACGTCGGCCCAGGTGGTCGGATCGGGCACGAGCGGCCCGGACGCGATCGTGGAGAGGTCGTCGCCCGGCACGTCGGAGAGGACGAGCACGCGCACCGGCGCGGGCGCGAGCCGCGCGCCGAGGCGGCCGCCCTTCAGCGCGGAGAGGTGCTTCCGGACGGCGTTCAGCTCCTGGATCGTCGCGCCGGCGCGCATCACGGCCGCGAGCGCGTCCGCCTTGTCGTCGAGGGAGATCCCCGCCGGCGGGGCCACGGCGAGCGCGCTGCCGCCGCCCGAGAGGAGCACGAGCGCGGCCGACCCGCCGTTCGCGTCGGCCCAGGCGGCGATGGCCTCGCCGGCCTCGAGCGAGCCGCGCGTCGGGCGCGGGTGGCCGGCCGCGAGGGTGCGCACGCCCGCCGGCGCCCGCGTGCCCTCGGGGTGGACGCAGAGCGGGTCCGACGCGCGCGACCCCAGCACGGCGAGGGCGGCCTCGATCATCGGCGTCGCGGCCTTTCCGAGGGCGAGCACGCGGACGGGGCCCGCGGGGAGCGGCTCCTCCGCGAGCGCCTCGGCGACGCGCCGCGCCGCGCCGAGCTGCGCGACGGCGGTTCGGTAGATGTCCCCACACGTGGAGGCGAGTGGGCGTGGAACCTGCATCGTCACCTCCCGTGCGACGGCGTCGTTGCGGTGCGAGGGGCAAACGATAGAATCGCGGGGGCCCGGCGTCGCGGGGCCGGAGGGAGCATCGCATGGCCGAGGCATCCGCCGCAGCCGACGCGCCCGGCGCAGCCGTGAAGCGGCGGCAGGTCCTCGTCGACCGCGGCTTCCAGCTCAAGTACGCGCTCCTCATGGCAGGCGCCGGGCTGCTCATCGCGGTCGTGTTCGGGCTGTGGCTCCACCAGGTCCACGCGCAGGTGACCGCGCTCGTCGCCGCCGATCCGGAGACCCGCGCCCTCGTGGCGCGCAGCGACCGCGTGCTCCTCTGGGCGTTCGCCGCGATCGCGCTGCTCCTCGCCGGCTCCCTCGGGCTGCTCGGCGTCGTCATCACCCACCGCGTCGCCGGCCCCATCTTCGTGATGGGCCACTACCTGCGCGTCCTCTCCGAGGGTCGGTTCCCGCAGATGCGCACCCTCCGCAGGAGCGACGAGCTCAAGGCCTTCTTCCGGACCTTCATCGAGGCCGTCGAGCGGATGAAGGCGCGCGAGGCGCGGCACGCGGCGGTCCTCGAGGACGCCCTCGCGCGGATGCGCGCCGCCGCGGTGCGCTCGCCGGAGCTCGCCCCCGCCATCGAGGCGCTCGCCGCCGCCGCGCGCGAGCGGCGCAGCGCCCTCGCCCTCGACGATCCCGAGCCCACGCCGCTCGCCGTCCCTGCGCCGCAGCGGCACGCCGCGCCCTAGCCAGAGAGGTCCCCACATGCGAACCCTCCCCGCCGTAGCCGCCTGCCTCCTCCTCGCCGCGTGCGGGAGCCCCAGCGATCCCGCCGGTTGGGCGAAGCGCGCCGCGAGCCGCAGCCGGCTCGACGAGAAGCTCGACGCGCTCTCCCACGTCCGCAAGGCGCCCGGCGATCGGGCCGCCGCCGTGCCGTACCTCGTGGAGGTCCTCGCGCAGGCGCCGCGCGCCCGCGCCGAGGCGGCCGTGGCGCTCGGCGAGATCGGCGACTCGCGCGCCGCCGCGCCCCTCCTCGCCGCCCTCGATCCGGCGCCCAAGGATCGCGACACGGTCGACGCGAACCGGCGGATCGCCGAGGCGCTCGGCGCGCTGCGCGCGCGCGAGGCCGTCCCGGCGCTGAAGCAGCTCACGGCCTCGTCCGACGGGTACACGCAGGTCGCCGCGGTGGACGCGCTCGGCCGCATCGGCGATCCCTCGGCGGTGGACACGCTCGTCAAGATCGCCACCGGCGACGGCGTCGAGCCGTTCACCGCCAAGAAGGCGCTCCTCGCGCTCGGCTCCATCGCCGATCCGCGCGCCGGCAAGGCCGTGCTCCGCATGCTCTTCGACGAGCGGCCGGGCGTGTCCTTCTTCCCGGAGGCGGCGTTCGCGGCCTACCAGATCGGTCCGCCCATGGCGGCCCCCCTCATCGCGGTCCTGGAGGGCCGCGACGCCGAGCTCGCCGGCTGGGCACGTCAGCGCGGCGTCGTGCAGGGCGCGCTCTACGCCAAGTCCGCGCAGCTCCTCGGCGACGTCGCGGGCGCGGAGGCGGTCCCGGCGCTCGTGCAGAAGCTCTCCTACCAGGACGCGGACCCCCGCCTCGCGCTCTACGTGCGCGTCTTCGCCGCCGAGTCGCTCGGGCGCATGCGCGCCCGCGAGGCGGTCCGCCCCCTCGCGGACCTCGTCGCGCGCGAGCGCGACCCGGACGTGCGCGACCGCTACTGCGACGCGCTCTCCCGCATCGGCGACGCCGGCGCGGTCCCGGCGCTCCGCAGCGCGGCGTCCTCGCAGGACGCGCGGCTCCGCGACGCCGCGCTCGCCACGCTCTCCCGCCTCGGCGGCGCCTCCGAGCGTTCGGTCGTGGAGGCGGCGGCGCAGCGCGTCTGCGCCGCGGGCTGCGACGCCGGGCGCGAGGCCGCGTTCAAGGGCATGCTCGCGCGGCTCGACGCCGCCGCCGCTTGCGGCGGGGACGCGAGCTGCTGGACGGGCAAGCTCGCGGATCCCAGCGCGGCAGTGCGCGATCGCGCGGCGCTCGAGGTGGGGCGCGCGGGCGGCGCGAAGCAGGCCGCGGCGCTCGCCGACGCGCTCGTGCGCCCGGTCGAGCAGGACGCCGACCTCGCCGCGCGCTACCACGCGGTGCTGGGCCTCGGCTGGATCGCCTCCCGCGAGCCGCTCGGAGCGGCCGGCGCGGACCTCGCCGCGAAGATCGACGGCATGATCTCGCACGATCGCGGCCGGACGCTCACCGCCGGCGTGAACGAGGACGCGCTGCGGCTCGCGACGCGGCTCCGCCGCGCGGCGCGGTAGCAGCGAGCCGCGGTTCACTCCCGGGCGCGGTCGCCTCGGCGATCGCGCCCGGCTCGTCTCCAGGGCCTCACCGCCGGGCGCTTCCGACGACCTGGAGCACGGGCCCGCCCTGCGGCGACGGGCCGCGGCCATCGGGATCGACGGCCGTGCGCAGCCCTACCTCGCCGCCCGCTTCCGCTTCGAGGCGCCCGGGCGCTCCCAGGAGCTCGGCAGGAGGCTGAAGGGCAGGAGCTTCGCGACGAGCGGGAGGAGCAGCATCCCTCCGGGCGCGGCGAAGATCGCGAGGGCGGGCACGGCCTTCGCGAGATCGACGAGCTGCGCCTTCACCTTGCGCTTCTCGTCCTGCGTGAGGGCGTTCCCCGCCGCCGCCTTCGCGAGGAGCTGCCCGAGCTCGCCGGTCTCGCGGATCTCCGTGACGAGGGCGTCGAGGTTGTCGGTGACGGCCGTGGAGACGCGCTCCACCACCACGTCGGTGGCGGCGTCGAGGTCGGCCGTGAACACGTGCCAGCCCGAGCTGCCGCCGTCGCCGAGCGCCTCGAGCCAGTCCGCGTGATCCGCGTGCTGCGCGGCGGCCTCGATCTCCGCGGCCGCGATGACCTGCGCGTCGAGCCGGGCGGCGCGCGCGAACGACTCGACCCACGCTGCCGGCGCGTCGTGCACGAGCTTCAGCCCGAGCTGGGCGAGCCGGAGCTGCTCGAGGAGGAACCCGCGCACGCGCTCCGGCGTGGCCTCGGCGAGGGCCTCGGGCGACCGGGGCGAGGTGATCGCGTGGCGCGTCTCCCGGGTCGCCGCGCGGTCGAGGCCGAGGCGCGCGATCTGCCGGTGGCGCACGGCCTGGACCGGCGCGCCCGAGAGGCCCGCCGCGCCGAGGAGGCCGGCGAGCGCCTCCGCGAGGAGGGCCGACTCGCGCACGGCGTAGGCGCCGTGGCGCGCGAGGGCTTCGGCCACGAGGCGCCCGTCCCGGTGGTACCCGCAGACGACGCGCGCGAGCCGGCGGCGCAGCACGGCCACGGCCCCGGCGTGGAGGGGCAGCGCGTGCGCCGGATCGCCGGGCGGGTAGAAGCGCGCATGGAGCGCCTCCGCCGCGGCGCGGGCGGCTCGATCCACGGCGCGATCGCTCGCGCCGCCTGGCTGCTCGGGCTCCGCGGCGATCGCGACGGCGTGCTCGCCGACCGCGGCGGCGAGCGCCGCGGCGATCTCGGCACGGCGGCGGGCGCGCACGAACGGATCGCCGCGCAGGAGCGCGAGATCGAGGGCGAGCCCGATGTGCGCGCGGATCTCCTCGATGAACGCGTCCGCGGCAGAGGACGCGGGTGCGCGGCTGCCGTCGGAGGCACCGGGCCGCCCCACCGCGACCCGGCGCCTGAGCGAGCGCGTGACGAGCAGGTTCGCCGCCGGCGCGAGATCGAGCGGAGACGCGCCGGCGCCGCGCACCTCGGCGGGGAGCCTGGCGCGGGCCTGGTCAGGATCGTGGCGGAGGAGCTCCTCGTCGAGGAGCTTCCCCAGCCACCGTCTGTCGGTGAGCCGTCTCGGCACGTGGCGTCCGGGCCGGCGAGTGTAGCGCGCTTCGTCCGGGTCTCGCTCGCCCGCCCGGGTGGAAAGGCGGGAGGGGCGGAGGCCCTCGGCCGGTGAAAAGGCTGGAAGATCAGCGGGCCGACTTGGCCCGGCCCTTCTTCTCCTCGGGCTCCTCGGGGGGCGGCGCGGGGACCGCCACCGGGCCGCGGTGGATCCCGAACTTCTCGAAGGTCTTCCCCTCCACCTGCTGCAGCACCTCGGGGTGCTCGCGGAGGAACGCCTTCGCCTGCTCGCGGCCCTGGCCGATCCGCTCGCCGCCGAAGCTGAACCAGGTGCCGCTCTTCTCGACGATGTTCTCGTTCGAGGCGAGGTCGAGCAGGTCGCCTTCGCGGCTGATCCCCTGGCCGTACATGATGTCGAACTCGACCTCCTTGAACGGAGGGGCGACCTTGTTCTTCACCACCTTCACGCGGGTGCGGTTGCCGATGATCTGGTCGCCGTCCTTGATCGCGCCGATGCGGCGGATGTCGAGCCGCTGCGTGGCGTAGAACTTGAGCGCGTTGCCGCCGGTGGTCGTCTCCGGGTTCCCGAACATCACCCCGATCTTCATGCGGATCTGGTTGATGAAGATGACGATGGTGGAGGACTTGGAGATCGTGCCGGTGAGCTTGCGGAGCGCCTGGCTCATGAGGCGCGCCTGCACGCCCATGTGCGCGTCGCCCATCTCGCCCTCGAGCTCGGCCTTCGGCACGAGCGCGGCGACCGAGTCGACGACGAGCACGTCGATGGCGCCGGAGCGGACGAGCGTCTCGGCGATCTCGAGGGCCTGCTCGCCGGTGTCGGGCTGCGAGATGAGGAGGTCGTCGGTGCGGACGCCCAGCCTCCGCGCGTAGCCCACGTCGAGGGCGTGCTCGGCGTCGACGAACGCCGCGATGCCGCCCTTCTTCTGCGCCTCGGCCACCGCGTGGAGGGCGAGGGTCGTCTTGCCGGAGGACTCCGGGCCGTAGATCTCGATGATGCGGCCGCGCGGGAACCCGCCGACGCCGAGGGCGATGTCGAGCGAGACCGAGCCGGTCGAGACCGCCTGGACGTCCTTCACGAGCGCCTCCTCGTTGCCGAGGCGCATGATCGAGCCCTTCCCGAAGGCCTTCTCGATGGACGAGACGGCCAGCTCGATCGCCTTCTCCTTCTCCGGTGCGACGGCCATTTCTTTCGTCTCCTTGCGGGGGGCGCCTTCAGCGCTCCCGGCGACTTGCGCGGTGGAGGTCTCTCCTAGCAGCGCGCCCTGACAGGCGCTTTCGTCGGGACCTGAACAGATGGATACTGAACGGACGGTCGGCCGTCAAGGAGACGGCCAGGCGCATCCCGGGTACCCCTCGAGACGCACGTGGGTCAGGCCGACGCCCCGCCGCCGCCGACCAGGAATCCCCCCGGCTCCAGGCCGAGCCGGCGCACCGCGGTGTCCCAGCGCTTCTCGAGCGGCACGTCGAACACGAGCGAGCTGCCGTCGAGCTCGAGCGGCACCCACGCGCCGGCCGCCACCTCCCGCTCGACCTGCATCGGCGCCCAGCCGGAGTAGCCGAGCAGGAGCAGGAACGGATCGCCGGCGCCCGGAGCGCGCACGAGCGCCTCCAGCAGCTCGCGCGAGCCGCCCAGGGAGAGGGCGTCGCCGACCTTCACCGCGCCCTCGGCGTCGGCCGCCACGGTCCCTGGCCGGAAGAGGATCCAGAGCCGCTCCGGCTGGACCGGGCCGCCCACGAGCACCGGCGCGTCGGCGCGGCCGTGCGCCTCCGCAGCGCGGCGCAGGTCCTCGTCCACGCTCGCGAGCACCTCAGCGACCGTCACCGGACCGGGGCGATTCACGACGAACCCGAGCGCCCCCTCGCCGTGGTGCTCGGCCATGAGCACGAGCGAGCCCGCGAAGTTCGGGTCGGAGAGGGCGGGAGCGGCGACGAGGTAGCCGGGGGCGAGGCCGGAGGGTGCAGGGCTCTGCATGGTTTCTCCGCGGCCGCCCGACGGGGCGCGCCGCCTCCAGATCTCGCGCGGACGGCCGCGTCGCGCAACTCGCAGCCGCGAAAACGAGAGGGGAGCGCCCCCCTCGGCCGCCGGGCCGCCTCGAGGCGCCCGTCCGATCCCGCCTTCGCGCCGCCCGCGCCGGCTTCAGTGCGCCGGCGCGCTGCGGCGGACCGGGAGCGGGTCCACCGTGCTCGCCTGCGGGCCCTCGTCGCCGCTCTCCTCGACGAAGCGGACGCCGCGGCCGACCTCGAGCCGCGGGAACTGGCCACGCACCACCGCGTTCGCGTGGAAGTAGACGTCGCGCCCGTCCGGCGTGCGCAGGAACCCGTAGTGCTCGTCCGGGAACAGGCGCACCACCACCCCCTCCGTAGCTGCCGCGTGGGCCTTCACGCGGCCGTCGAGACGCCGCACGCGATCCTCGAGCTGCCGCCGCGCCTCGCGAAAGGCCTGCTTCACCACCGCGTAGAGATCCTCGTGCGTATCCGTGCCCAGGGGGGGATTGCGCCCCACGACGATCCTGCCGCGCGGGATCGACACCTCCAGCCGGACCCGGTACTGGCCGCCGCTGTGCCGGTGATGCCGGCTCGGCGCCTCGAGCCTCACCGTGCACCCGACGATCCGGTCCGAGGCGCGCTCGAGTCGCGCCGCCTCGGACTGGATGAGCGTCGCCACCGCCTGGGAGGGCGTCACGTTCCGCCAGCCGATCTCGATGGGCTTCTGCATCGCGTCACCTCCGCCTGCCTAGCGCCTGCCGCGCCGAGACCGGCGGCCCCGGCGCCGCACCCTCATGCTACGTCCGGCACCCGGCCCGGCGCCGCAGAGAGGCGGGGCGCTCCGGAGGTGGCCTGCGTACGAACCGCGGTGCCCCCCGCTCCCGCCCGTGCCGCGCGCGCTCGACGGTGGCCCGCCCGCCGGGCGGAGCGGCGCACGCCCGCGCGGCGCGTGCCACCGAGCGCGCCGACCCAAGGTGCTCCGTTGCGGCGCGCGCGCCCGCGGCGGGATCCTGGGGACGTGCCGAGGCCGCGCGGCGCCCGCGTCAGCGTCACGGCACGCGGGCGCGGCCACGCGCAGCGCGGCCGGGAGGGCAGGCCATGAGGTGGCGATCGCTGCTCGGTGCGCTCCTCCTCTGCGGCGCCGGCGTCCTGCCGGCGCGCGCGGTCGCGGAAGGCCCGCAGGCGGGGGTCTCGTTCGAGCTCTTCGAGGAGGGGCTCGCGCCGTACGGGGAGTGGATGGTGGCGGGCAGCTACGGGCGCGTGTGGCGGCCCGTCGGTGCCGGGCCCGACTGGCGCCCCTACGTGGACGGCGAGTGGGTCTGGACGGACGAGGGCTGGTACTGGGCGAGCGACGAGCCGTGGGCGTGGGCGACGTACCACTACGGCCGCTGGATCTTCGATCCCTGGCTGGGCTGGATCTGGGTGCCCGGGCATGCGTGGGCGCCGGCCTGGGTCGCCTGGCGCGTCGGGGGCGGCTTCATCGGGTGGGCGCCCCTGCCGCCCGGCCTGGTGACGTGGTGGGTGGACCCGGCGCCCATCGCGGTGACGTACTGGGTGTTCGTGCCCGCGCCGCGGTTCGTCGGCCACCCGGTCCGACCCGCGCTCGTGCCGCCCGCGCGCGTCCCGGACATCCTGCCGAGGACGCGCCCCGCGCCGCCCCGCCGCGCCGGGGTGGCCCG
>NZ_JALCZC010000055.1:0-26598 GCF_022690805.1 Anaeromyxobacter sp. SG66 | reverse complement strand
CGCCCGCCTCGACCTCCTTCAGGACCTTGATGATCTGCTCGTCGGTGAACTTGCTCTTCCGCATCCGTCCTCCACGATCAGTAGAGGACTCACGCTTCGACCCGTCCAGTTTTCGGGGGGCAGGTCACCATTATTGTCGCTACAGGCCAGACCGGTAGCAGGTGGGTGAGTGACGCCGCCGGTCGCCGGATCGCATGTGTCGGTCGTGCATGAGTTTCCGTCGTCGATATTCTTGACCGGATGCGTGCATTGCCCATTCGTCCACAGATCATCCGTGCACGCATTGCTGTCTGCGTAGCATGCGCACGTACACGAGCCCCACAGATTGGAGTTCCAGATCGGGTCGGCGCCACAGGTCTGGTTAGCGTAGACGCAGCTCGTCAGCGTGCAACTGCGGGTTGCGCCAAGCGTGCACGACGTCCTGCATACACAGTCTTCCCAATAACCGTCGAGACACGTCTGCTGCGCGGAGTCACACCCTGGTATTGCGCAGGACCTCGTGGAACCGTTCGGACAGATTGCGTCGACAAGGTATGCCAACTGTACGGCAATCAGGGATGCAATCATGTCATCCTCGCGCTCGGTGCGCCCCGATGCGGCCGATCCACGATTAGTGGTGACACTCCTTGTACGTGTCGCGTGTTCTGGAGTCAAGCGAGCGCAGGAAGCGATTTCGCCGACGGTGATGTTTATTGCGTGACGCCGGTTCGGACCCGAAGTGCTAGGGCCGGTCGACGACTCAGGAATCGCTTGTCTTGATGCGAGCGGCACCAGACCGACCGCGCCCTGAAGCGCCGGCAAGTGCTGCCGCTGGCGCCGACGGCGAAGGGCGAACCGCCGGCTATTGGCACCGGCCGACCGCGCCGCGAACGACCCCCGCCCGGGAGTAGCGCCCCCCACCCGCCTCCGAAACGACGATGCTCCGGACGGCCGAGCGTCGGCGCCCGGGGTCTGGAAGATGCCTGACGAGCGATCGGTGCACGACGTGTGGGCGGTGGGAGCGGCGTACGAGGCGTACGTCGGCCGCTGGAGCCGGCTCGTCGCGCGCGAGTTCGTCGGCTGGCTCCGCGTACCGCCTCGCCGGCGCTGGCTCGACGTCGGGTGCGGCGCGGGCGCTCTCGTCGAGGCGATCACCGAAGGTGCCGAGCCGAGCGCGGTGCTGGGGATCGATCGCTCGACGGGGTTCGCCGCGCACGCACGCCGGTCCGTGAAGGACGCGAGGGCCGCGTTCGGAGTCGGGGACGCGCCGGCGCTGCCCGTCGCATCCGCCCGGTTCGACGCCGTCGTCTCCGGGCTCGTCCTGAACTTCGTGCCGGACGCGTCGCGCATGGTCGCTGAGATGGCGCGCGCAGGACGGCCGGGGAGCACCATCGCGCTGTACGTGTGGGACTACGCCGCCGGGATGGAGCTCATGCGCCGGTTCTGGGACGCGGCGAAGGAACGGCATCCCGAGGCGGCCCGCCTCGACGAGGGCGATCGCTTTCCCATCTGCGCGCCCGCGCCGCTCCGGGCGCTGCTCGACGCGGCGGGACTCTCGGGCGTCGCCTCGCGCGCCATCGACGTCCCCATGCACTTTCGCGACTTCGACGACGTGTGGTCCCCGTTCCTCGGCGGGCAGGGCCCGGCGCCGGCGTACGTCATGTCGCTCCCGGAGGACGACCGCGCCGCGCTGCGCGAGGGGTTCCGCCGGATGCTGCCGGTCGAGGCGGATGGATCCATCCTTCTCACCGCTCGCGCATGGGCCGTGCGCGGGTCAAAGGCGGGCAGGAGCGCGCGTTGATTCGCGACCATCGGGGCGCCACGAACTGCCCCGCGTCCCGCTGCTTCCTCGTGCGCGAGGCGACCGCCGCGGTGCCGCAGTCGCCCCGCTGCCAGGCGCGCCGCCCGCGGGGTGACGCTCGCGCGGCCGCGGCAGCGCCGCCCCTCGGAGGAGGCGGCGCTGCGCGCGTCCGCTCTCAGCGGATCAGCCGGTCACGCGGCGGCGGCGCCGCAGGAGCGGCAGCGCCAGGCCGAGGAGCGCGGCGGGCGCGGCGGCCGCGCCGCTCGAGCCGCAGCCACCGGAGCTCTTCTTCACCGTGTCCGTCGTCGGGGGCGGAGGAGCGGGCGGCTGCGGCACGGAGGCCGTGAGCGCCGCGGCGCGCTCCGCCGTGTAGCCCATCGCCGCCCAGTGCGGCTCGTACTGCGGCGCGCCGGTCTCGTCGTAGACCTCGATGAGCTGCTTGCCGAAGAAGAACGCCGACTGAGGAGAGTGGCACTCGGCACAGCCGGCCGAGCCCCACGGTCCGGGCTTCAGCGTGGGGCTCAGCGGATCGCGCTTCGGCACCACGTTGTGGTTCACGGCGAAGTCGTGGCTCTCCGCCACCGGGCTCTCGAAGGACTGGGCCTCGCCGCTCGCGTCGAGGAACCAGACGTGCGGCGCCTTCACGAGCACCGCCTTCGCGGTGACGATCGGCGTCGTGCCGTCCACGTCCGTGGCGCTCGCGATCGCCTGGAGGAACGCCTTGATCTCCGCGCGGGTGTTGAGCTCCGGCTTGCCGTCCCCGTCGTCGTCGGCGAGCGCGAGCCCCCCGACGTACGGGTTCGGCGGCGCGCCGGGCGCCGGCGTCGCCACGGTGCCGGTGAGCGCCTTGCGCACGAGCCGCAGCGGGATCGGGCGGATGCGCGCGTCGAGCCCGTCGCCCGACAGCCAGTCGCCGAACCACGCCGTGAGGAGCGGCTTCACGGTGACGAGCTTCTGCGCCGCCATCGACGGCCCCTTCCACGGCCGGAGCGAGGGGTACCAGCGCGTGAGGTACTCCGTGTGTGGCTTCCCGGTGGCCGGGTCGACCTCGGCCGCCGCCGCGACGAGCTCGGGCAGGTCGCGCGACGGGTCCAGCGGATCGCTGCCGAGGAGCTTCTTGCCGCCGCCGAAGGTGGCGCTCGAGAGCACCGGCGTCTGGACGCCGGTCGAGACCATGTCGAGGAACACCTCGGGGATCTCGGTCACGTCCGCCGAGCTCGCGGCATCCTGCAGATAGCGGATGTGGCAGGCCTGGCAGGCGAGCTTCTCCAGGTGGATCGCGGGCAGGTCCCCGTGGGCCACGGTCGGATCCGGCGCGGACATGCCGGCCGGCGCGCGGCCCTCGAGGTGGCAGCCGGCGCAATCGACCATGCCGCCGTCGAGGTCGTCGCGGACGGAGCCGATGACGATGTCGCCCTTGGCGATCTGGTGGTCCGGGCCGGCGGGGTGGCAGTCCACGCAGCCCAGCCCCGCCGCCTTGTGGACGTCGGTGTCGGCGGTCCACGAGCGGCCGGACTTCTTCCGGTCCGGCGTGGCGTGGCAGAGCCGGCAGTTCTCGTCGCGCACCTTGCGCTCGAGGAAGGTGCCGACGTTGTCGAGCGTGAGCGCCGTGGTGCCGTCCGGCTTCACGCCGCCCGCGGCGTAGTCGATCGTCACGGTCTGCGCCTTCGGCTGCGGCGGCGCGGGCGTGACGAACGTGACCTGCGCGAAGCCGAGCCCGGCCGTGCTCGCCGCGGCGAACGCCGCGACCGGCTGGCCGCTCGCGTCGGTCAGCGCGGCGCCGGCGCCGAGGGTGCCGGTGCGGTTCTTCCAGCTGTAGCCGGGCAGATGGCACAGCAGGCAGTCCGCCTCGGCGACGCCCGTCTTGTTCCAGGCCGCGGCGCCCTTCGCGCCGGTGGCCGGGTTCACGAACCCGTAGTCACCGTCGAGCTGCGGATCCGCGGGAGGGCTGGCGGAGCGGCTGTGGCCGAACACGCTCCCGTCCCAGTAGCGCTGACCTTCGCGGTCGTAGGCGAGCGCCGCGCCGCCCGGATGACAGGCGCCGCACTGCATCGCGAAGAAGAAGGAGGTCTTGTCCATCTCGGTCGAGCTGCGATTCGTCTTTCGAGCCAACTGGCTCGAGTCGGCCGACGGGGGTCACCACTTGCCGTACATGCCGTCCGAGAGCTTCCACCAGGCGCCCGTGCCGATCCCGTAGGTCTGGCCCGCGCCGATGTCGCCCGCGAACGTGTCGGAGACCTGGAGGTCGCCGGCGGCGTTCGTGCGGCCTTGCTGGAAGTGGTAGCCCTGCGTGATCGCCCCGAAGTCGTGGCAGCCGCCGCAGCTCTTCTCGGAGCTGTACGGCCGCGCGCTCGTCGCGACCGGCGTGCCGGCCGCGTCCTTGAGCGTGATGGGGAACGGGTGCGCCGCGTACCCGAGCCCGGGGAGCGCGAGCGCCGCCAGCAGGCCGAGCGCGCGGCTCGCCTTGTGAAGCGTGAGTTCCATGATGAGGACTGCTCCTTTCGATTCGCGCCGCGTTCCGGCGCGCCGGCGGGGCGTTCCGCAAGAGACGCGCCATCGAGGCGCGCTCCCGCGGCATACGGCCGCACGGCCAAGTACCGGGCGCGTATCGGGTTTCCGACCGATGCGGCGACCGCGAGCGGTCTGTTAGTCTCGCCCCGTTCACCCGCCGTTTCCGGTGAACGTTCCCGCAACGCCCCCGGATCCGATGACCTCGACGCCGCCCCTCCCGTTCCTCGGCCTCGGCAGCCTGGAGATGCTCCGCGCGCTCGCCGACGCGCTCCCGGACGCGCTGTTCACGACCGACGAGGAGGGCCTCGTCACCTACTGGAACGCCGCCGCCGAGCGGATCACGGGCTACTCGTCCGACGAGGCCGTCGGCCGCCGCTGCTCCATCCTCGCCGGGGACGCCGTGCGGGGCTGCATGTGCGGCGTCGGGCCGCTGCTCTGTGGGATCGAGGCCCGCGGCAAGAGCACGAAGTGCTGCACCATCCGCACGAAGGACGGCCGAGACCGGCTCATCGTGAAGAACGCGGTCGCGCTCCACGACCAGGCGGGCCGGACCGCGGGCGCGCTCGAGAGCTTCACGGACGTGACGGAGCTCGAGGCGGCCGGCCCGGCGCCTCGCGAGGGCGCGTGCGCGGTCCCGCCCCCCGGCGACCGGGCGGGCCGCGCGGACGCGGAGGGCGACGACCGGCACGGGCTCCTCGGCGACCACCCGCTCATGCGCGAGCTGCGCCGCACGATCTCGCTCGTCGCGCGCTCCGAGGCGACGGTGATGATCCTCGGCGAGAGCGGCGTGGGGAAGGAGCGCGTGGCTGAGGCGATCCACCGCCAGAGCCGGCGCGCCGCGGGCCCGCTCGTGAGGGTCGCCTGCTCCGCGCTCAACGAGAGCCTCCTCGAGAGCGAGCTGTTCGGGCACGTGAAGGGCGCCTTCACCGGGGCCGTGCGCGACCGGCGCGGGCGGTTCCAGGAGGCGAGCGGCGGCACGCTCCTGCTCGACGAGATCGGGGACGTGTCCCCCGCCGTCCAGGTGAAGCTCCTGCGCGTCATCGAGCAGCGCGTGGTGGAGCGGGTCGGCGACTCGCAGCCCATCCCCGTGGACGTGCGGCTCGTCTGCGCGACGCACCGCGACCTGAAGCAGCTGGTCGCGGACGGGCGCTTCCGGGCCGATCTGTACTTCCGCCTCGCGGTGTTCCCGCTCCGCGTCCCGGCGCTCCGCGAGCACCCGGAGGACGTGGGCCCGATCGCGGAGCGGTTCCTCGCGCGCCTCGGCGTGCCGCCACCCACGGCCGGTGCGCTGAGGCTCCTCCATGCCTACGCGTGGCCCGGGAACGTGCGGGAGCTCCAGAACGTCCTGGAGTTCGCCGCGCTGCAGGCCGGCGGCCTCGCGATCGCGCCCGAGCACCTGCCGCGCGACGTCTGCGCCGGGTCGTTCCCGGCCCGCACGCCGGCCGCGACCGATCGGGACGTGATCCTGGGGGCGCTCGCGCGCACCGGCGGAAACCGCGCGCGCGCCGCCGACGCGCTGGGCATCTCCCGGGTCACCCTCTGGAAGCGCATGAAGCGGCTCGGCGTCGTGGCGCCGGACCCGGCCGGCCCCGCCGAGCAGGAGCCGGAGCCGGCCTGACCGCGACCGCCCGCCGTCTCCGGGCTCAGCGCGCCGAGCGCCGGTTCTTGTCCACGATCGCCCAGATGAGGATGAGGAAGGCGACGAGCCGGAGCAGGTAGGTGAGGTGCCGGGTCTCGTCGCTCGGGTTCACCACCCCGAGGGCGGCCCAGTTCAGGGCGAGCACGAAGAACGCCGCCGCGAACCCGGCGAACAGCCGATCGCGGCTCTCGCGCCAGAAGCGCAGGAAGAACAGGCCCGCGACGGCGCAGCCAGCGGCGAGGGCGCCCCAGACGAACTGCATCATTCGGACTCCCACACGAGCCCGAACACGAGCAGGGCGATGCCCACCACCGCCGGCACGGTGCGGACGACCCAGAGGTCCGTGCGCGGGGTGAGGACGAGGTCCACGTAGAGCAGCACGTTGTTGAGCGCGAGCCCCACGAAGCAGAGCGCGCTCCAGAGCATGAGCCGCACCCGCGTCGCGGCGTAGCTCCGCACGAGGAGCGCCGCGCAGACCACGCTCGTGAGCGCGCACAGGAGATAGACCGCCTCAGCCATCTCGCTTCTTCGCCCCCGTCACCCGGAACGCCTCCGCGAACGTGCGCAGCGCGGAGCGCCGGATCCGGCTCATCGCGTTCGCGCTCATGAGGTCGATGACCGCCACCCGGCGCTCCTCGTAGGCGCGCGCCAGCCGGTCGACGACGTCGGCGGTGTCCGCGTCCGCGGGCGCGTAGCGGTGGCTCCGCTCGCTCCCTCTCGTCACCGTGAGGAGCCGCCGTCCCGCGAGCTCGTCGAGCGAGCTCGCCGCCGCCGCGAGCGAGATCTGGAGGGCCTCCGCCACCTGGGCCGCGGTCCACGGCGCCGCCTGCTCGCGATGGAGCAGCAGCAGGATCTCGAGCTGCTCGTAGGAGTCCACGCTCGCGAGCATGAAGGCCTGGATGTCGGGGGCGAGCTCGTCGGACAAAACGGCCGGCAGACTACGCACCCATCCCTATGACGTCAAACGATACCGCGTCGGCCGGCCGGGCGTGCGGCGCTCCGGCCGCGCGGCGATTGTCGAACGGCCGCCTCGTCACGTGTGGGGCGGGACCTCGGCGGGGCGGCCTCTCGGGAACTCGCATGAGGCCGTGCTAAGAAGCCGCACCCTCGATGCCCTGGGAGGCCCCCATGGACGTCAGCCGCCGCGCCCGCTTCATCGAGCACAACGGAAAGCGCATCTACCTCATCGACGCCGAGGGGCTCGGCGCGGACGGCGTCGTCGCGCTCGCCGCGCAGGTCGCGCGGGACGTCCGCTCCCAGCCGCTCGGCTCCGTCCTCACCATCACGAACGCGAAGAACGTCGTCGCGGACATGAAGCTCATCGAGGCGCTCCGCTCGCTGACCGAGGGGAACCGGCCGCACGTGAAGGCGGCGGCGGTGACCGGCCTGTCCGGCATGCACCGCATGGTGTTCAACACCTTGAAGGTCCTCGCGAGGCGCGACTTCCACGTCTTCGAGACCGTGGACCAGGCGAAGGAGTTCCTCTCGAAGGTGGAGTGAACGCGAGCGCTCAGGTGCGCGGTCTCGCCGGCTTGCCGGGAGGAGCTGGCTTCGTGGGCGCGGCCTCCTTCGGCGCGGCCGGAGCGGCGGGCGGAGCGGTCTCCGGCGCAGGAACGCCAGGAGGCGTGGCGAGCTCCCCGAACGGCCGGAGCTGCTCCTTCACCTGGGCCGGGTCGCCCACCACCACGAGCGTCATGCGAGCGGGATCGAGCCAGGTCTGGGCCATGCGCCGCACGTCGTCGGGCGTGACGGCGCGGACGTTCCTCACGTAGTCCTCGAGCCACCTCTCGCCGAGGCCGTGCAGCTCCACGAAGCGCAGGCGCGCGATGAGGCCGTCGCGATCGGAGGTCTGCAGCACGAAGGTGCCGGCGAGGTACGCCTGCACCGCGCGCAGCTCCTCCTCCCGCGGCGGCTCGGCGCGGAGCCGCTCCACCTCGCGGAGGACCTCGCCGATCGCGGCGCCGGTGACCGCCGTGGTGACGTCGGCCACCTCCGCCCAGTAGCCGGTGCCGGCGCGCACCGAGACGGCGCTCGCGGGGGAGTAGGTGTAGCCCTTCGCCTCGCGGATGTTGGCGGTGATCCGCGAGGAGAAGTAGCCGCCGAGGAGCGTGTTCGCGACCGCGAGCTTCAGGTAGTCCGGGTGGCGCGGCTCGAGGACCGGCAGCCCGAGGTAGAGCGACGACTGGACCGCGCCCGCGCGGTCGACGAGCTCCACGGCGCGGCGCGAGCTGGGTTGCGGCGGCGCGAGCTCGCGCGGCCCGCCGGGCGGGAGCGAGGCCAGCGCCGCGCGGATGCGCGCCTCGGTCGCGGCGCGGTCGAAGCGCCCGGCCACGTAGAGGTGCGCTCGCCGCGCCCGGTAGCTCGCGGCGTGGAACGCCCGCGCCTCGTCCACGGTGTAGCCGCGGACGATCTCGGGGGTGGGGAGGAGCTTGCCGTAGGGGTGGTCCGGGTACAGCGTCGCGAGGAAGCGCTCCTGGGCGAGCACCTGCGGCTGGGTGCGCGCGATGGCGACGGAGCGCAGCGTGTCCTGCCGCACGCGCTCCACCTCGCGCTGCGGGAAGGCGGGGTTCGCCGCCACGTCGGCGACGAGCGCCACGAGCTCGGGCGCGAACTCCGAGAGCACCGTGCCCGTGACGATCGTCTCGTCCGGCGTCACGTTCGTCTCGATCGCCCCGCCCCAGCGCGCGGCGGCGCCGGCGATCTCGGCGGCGCTGCGGGTGGTCGTGCCCTCGGTGAGGAGGGCCGCGAGGAAGCTCGAGAGCCCGGTCTTGCCGGGCGGATCGTCGCCGGTGCCGGCGCGGAACACGAGCGCGACGGTGGCCTTGGGCAGCACGCCCATCTCGACGAGCGTGACCGCGAGGCCGTTGTCGAGGGTGAAGCCGTGCGTGCGCGGGAGGCGGAAGTCGGGCGGCGGACGCGGCGGCGGGGGCGCCTCGCGCGGAGCGGCCGCGGGCGCGGCGGGAGCCTGGGCGACGGCGAGCGCGAGGGCGGCGGCGAGGAAGGTCATGGCGCTCTCCTCTGCTCCTTCGGATCCTTCTGCTCCTTCGGCTTCACGAGGAACACGGTCCGGTTCGTCGGGCGGAGCCACTCGCGCGCCGTCTGGAGCACGAGCGCCGGCGTCACCGCCTCGAGGTCTTCCTCGATCCGGTTCACGCGGGCGGGGTCGTCGTGGAAGAGCGCCTGCGCGGCGAGGAGGTCCACGAGGCCGAACCCCGCGAACTGCTCCATCTCCGAGTACAGCGTGGAGCGCGCCTTCACCTTGGCACGCGCGAGGGTCTCCGGGTCCACGGGCTTCTCGAGGTACGGCGCGAGCGCCTCGTCGACCGCGCGCAACAGCTCGTCCGCGCTCCGGTCCGTGTCGTGGAAGAGGTAGGCGATCTCGAGCATGGGCCCGTCGTAGTTCCAGGAATTCCCGAGCAGGTTCACGCCGCCCGACACGTCGCCGGTGAGCCCCTTCTCCTGCACGAGCTTCTGGTAGAGCGCCGAGTCGCGCCCCTGGAGGATCATCTGATCGAGGAGCACGAACGCCGCGTGCTCGGGCGTGCTCCGCGGCGGCGCGTGCCAGGCGACCGCGAGCGCCGGCCGCTCGGCGAGCGGATCCAGCTTCTCCGCGCGCCGCTCCCGCTCCTGGCGCGGCTCGGAGAGGTCCGGCCGCGGGGGCTGCGGGACGGGACGGATGTCGGCGAAGTGGCGCTTCACCCAGCCGAGCGCCTCCTTCGGGTCGAAGTCGCCGGCGAGCGCCACGACCGCGTCGTTGGGCGCGTAGTAGGTCTCGAAGAACTTCTGGACGTCCGGGAGCGTGGCCGCCTGGATGTCGGCGAGGTCGCCGTAGAAGTTGTGGGCGTTGTACCAGTTGTCGTTCGCGACCTGCGGCAGGTCGAGCCAGGGGAACCCGCCGTACGGGCGGTTCAGGACGTTCACCTTCACCTCGTTCGAGACCACGCCCTTCTGGTTGTCGAGGTTCTCCTGCGTGACGGCGAGGCCGCGCATGCGGTCCGCCTCCGCCCAGAGGACGGTCTCGAGCACGTTCGAGGGGACGACCTCGTAGTAGTTCGTGAAGTCGAAGCGGGTGGAGCCGTTGAGCGTCCCGCCGTTCGACTGCACGAGCTTGATGAACTCCATCTTCCCGAGGTTCCGCGAGCCCTGGAACATCATGTGCTCGAAGAGGTGGGCGAAGCCGGTGCGGTCCCTGGGCTCCACGCGGAAGCCGATGCCGTAGTAGACGCCCACCGCGACCTTGGGGACGCTGCGGTCCGGCGAGAGCACGACGCGCAGGCCGTTGTCGAGCTTGTGGTACTCGATCGGCACGGCGAGGCGCGCGGCGTGCGGGCGCGCGGTGCCGCGCGACGACGCGCAGCCCAGGGCCGCCGCGAGCGCGAGGACGAGCAGGACGGGCTTCATCGACACCCCCTTCGCGGAGGCGCTCGCCTCCGGAGACCGGACCCATACAGGAGGTCATCGCCCGCGAGAACGGCCCGCTCGGGCGCCAGCCCGGGTGCCGGGCCGGGGTCGCCGGCCGGCTACAGCCCGAGGATGAGCCGCGCGGCGGTGAAGTAGATGACGATCCCGGAGACGTCCACGAGCGTCGCAATGAACGGCGCGGACGCGCTCGCCGGGTCGAAGCCGAGCCGGCGGATGAGAATGGGCAGCATCGAGCCCATGAGCGTGCCCCAGGTCACGACGAGCACGAGCGAGCTCGACACGGTGAGCGCGATGGAGGGGGTGCGCGGCCCGTACGTCCCGAACAGCCCCTGCCAGGCGAAGATGCGCAGGGAGCCGATGAGGGCGAGGATGATGCCCAGGGCGAGCCCCGAGAGCACCTCCCGCCGGGCGACGCGCAGGGCGTCCCGCACCGCCACCTCGCCGAGCGCCATGGCGCGGATCACCAGCGTCGAGGCCTGCGAGCCGGAGTTGCCCCCCGACGAGATGATGAGCGGCACGAACAGCGCGAGGACCACCGCGCGCCCGATCTCGTCCTCGAAGCCGGCCATGGCGGTGGCGGTGAACATCTCGCCGATGAACAGCGCGGAGAGCCAGCCCGCGCGCTTCTTCACCATGGCGAGGAAGCCCGTGGCGAGGTAGGGCGCGTCGAGGGCCTCCATGCCGCCGATCTTCTGGATGTCCTCGGTGGCCTCCTGCTGCACCACGTCGACGACGTCGTCGACGGTGACGATGCCCTGCATGCGGCCCTGCCCGTCCACCACCGGGATGGCGTTCACGTCCTCGTGGGCCATGATGCGCGCGACCGCCTCCTGGTCGAGCGTGTCCGGCACGCTCACCACCTCGCGCTTCATCAGATCGGCGATGCGGCGGTCGGGCGCCGCGGTGAGGAGGTCGCGGAAGGACACGACGCCGACGAGCTTCTGGTCGGGATCGAGGACGTACGCGTAGTAGATGGTCTCCGCCTGCTCGCGCGCCTGGCGGCGCAGGTAGCGGATGGCCTCGTCGGCGGTCATCTCCGGCCGCAGCCGCGCGAAGCGCGGGCTCATGAGGCCGCCGGCGGCGTCCTCCGCGTAGGCGAGGAGCGCGGTCACCTCGCGCCGCGCCACCGGATCGAGCAGCTCGAGGAGGCGGGGGCGCTCCTCCTCCGGCGTGTCCTGGATGACGTCGGCGGCGTCGTCGGGCGCGAGGAGCCGGATCCACAGCCGCCGCTCGGGCGGCGGCAGCGCGAGGAGCAGCGCCGCCTCGTCGGCGGGGGGCAGCTCGAGGAAGAAGTCGTCCGCCTCGGCGCGGACGAGCCGGTGGAACCCCTCGATCCGCTCCTCCCAGGAGAGGGCCGGCCAGGCGTCCCGGAGCTCCTCCGCCGTGAGCGGCACGTCGACCAGCTGATCCGCGTCCATGCCGCTCCCTTCGCGACGCGGAGGCTAGTCTCGCGGTGGCGGGGCGTAAAGCGAAACGCTCCGCGTGGAGCGGCCCTGCGGGCGCCCGCGCCGCGCGGGGGTCCGGGCGGTCAGCGCCCGACGGGGACGGTCGCGTCGAGGGCGAGCGGGAGCGGGATGCCCGCCACCTCCGCGGTCCCGGCGAGGCCCAGCCGGACCGGCGCCCCGCGGGCGAGGTCGGTCGCGGCGCGCCCGGCGCGGAAGACGTTGAGGCGCACGGGGATCGCGATCGTCTGTGCGGCGCCGCCGGCCACCCGGGCGAGGGCCGAGTCCCGCGCGCTCGCGACCTCGGAGCCCGCGAGCGAGAGGGCATAGTCGAGCCGGCCCGCCGGGAGCGGGAAGGCGTTCGGGTTCTTCACCCGGACCTTCACGTCGAGCGCCATCTCGGTGAGGGAGGCCGTGCGCAAGGAGACGCCCTCGAGCGAGAAGCTCGGCAGGCTCGGCAGCGCGAGCCGGTCGGAGTGCGAGACCGGCAGGTCCACCACCCCGATGGGCGTGCGGACGCCCACCTTGCCGGAGAGCCGGTAGGCGATGGCGTCGCGCCGGCTCGTGAGCAGCCCTACGATGCCCGGCACGTCCTGGTAGCGGATGCGGACCGGGATGGTGAGCGGTGCGACGCCGTTCGCCGGGATGGCGAGCCCGCCCGGCATGTCGCCGGTCGCGATGCGGGTCCCCTCCACCTCGACGCCCCAGCCGACGCGGGCGACGTCGAGACCGAAGCCGTTCGGGTTCTCGAGGTCGAACTTCACGCCGAGGGTGGCGCCCTCGAGATCGAGCGCCTCCACGGTCGCCGACCGGAAGGTGAGCTTCGGATCCTTGAACGCGACGCGGGCGAGGTTCGTGAGGCCCGCGCAGCCGGTCCCGAGGGCGGCGACGGCGAGGAGGGCGAGGAGGGCTGGCTTCTTCATGGAGGGATGTTCTAGCAGTGGGCGGAGCCGCGCCGCGAGGTGGGAGGCCGTCGCCTCCGAGATTCGCACGCGCGGCCGATCCGCCGGCGCCAGCCCACGCGCAAGGGACGGACGGTCCGGCCGCGGCCGGCATTCAAGCCGTCCACACGCCGTCCACAGCCGCTCCACAGCGCTCTCCCCCGGGATTTCCGACGTTTTCCACCGGCCATCCACGGTGATCCCGTCGGAGGTCGCTGGTAGGCTCTCGCCCGTTCCATGGCCGAGCTCGATCCCGTTCGACGCGCCTCCGAGGCGCTCGTCGCCCCGCTGCGCAGCGCCCGCGACCTGCCCCACAGCCTCGACGCCGAGCAGGCGGTGCTGGGCGCGATCCTGGTCGAGGAGACCGCCTTCGATCAGGTGGCCGCCCTCATCAAGTCGGGCGACTTCTACCTGCTCCAGCACCAGCACGTGTACGCGGTGTGCGAGGAGCTCGCACGCGAGTCGAAGACGCTCGACCCGATCCTCGTCCAGCAGCGGCTCGACGCGAAGGGCCTGCTCGGCAGCGCCGTCCCGCGCGAGCTGCCGCTCTCGCTCGCCCGCGCCATCGGCACGACCGCCAACGTGCAGCACTACGCGCGCGCGGTTCAGGAGCTCGCCCGGCTGCGCCAGATGATGCTCACCGCCCAGCGGGTGGTGGAGCGCGGCTACGAGGCGGGGCCGAACGTCCAGCAGTTCCTCGACTCCGCCCAGCAGGACGTGTTCGGCGCGGCGGCGGGCACCGGCACCGACACGCTGAAGAAGATCGCCGAGCCGGTGATGCGGGCGATCGAGAACCTCGAGGCGGTCCAGAAGCGCGTCCAGGCCGGCCTCTCCCCCATCACCGGCGTCCCCACCGGCATCCAGTCGCTCGACAAGAACACCCTCGGCTTCCAGCCCGGCACGCTCATCGTCCTCGCCGCCCGCCCGTCGGTCGGCAAGACCGCCTTCGCCCTCAACATCGCGACCCACGCGGCCATCAAGGCGGCGAAGAAGGTGGCGTTCTTCTCGCTCGAGATGCCCTCCGACCAGCTCGCGCTGCGCATGCTCGCCTCGGAGGCGCGGCTCGACTGGCGGCGGCTCTCCGCGGGCCAGCTCTCCGCCTACGACTGGCAGAAGATCGCGACGCACGCGGACAAGATCGGCGCCGCGTCCATCTGGCTCGACGACAACTTCGTCCTCACCCCGGTCGAGCTCCGCTCGAAGTGCCGCAAGCTGAAGCGCGAGAACGGCGGCCTCGACCTCGTGATGATCGACTACCTCCAGCTCATGCACGCCCCGTCCGACCGGGCCACCCAGTCGCGCGAGCAGGAGATCGCCACCATCAGCCGCTCGCTCAAGTCGCTCGCGAAGGAGCTCGAGTGCCCCATCGTGGCGCTCTCGCAGCTGAACCGCAGCGTGGAGAAGCGCAAGGGCGAGCCGCCCATGCTCTCCGACCTGCGCGAGTCGGGCGCGATCGAGCAGGACGCCGACATCGTCATGTTCCTGCACCGCAACGACGAGGACAACAAGGACGTCCAGGCCGGCACGGCGAGCGGCGACACGCTCGAGGTGCAGCTCGTCGTGGCGAAGCAGCGCCAGGGCCCCACCGGGACGATCCCGCTCGTCTTCTTCAAGACGACGACCTACTTCGCCGAGATGGAGAAGCGGCGCGACGGACCGTGAAGTCGCGGTCCCTTCACCGCCGCCCGGTGCGGAGCGCCGCGCCGACGCCGACGAAGACGCCGGGCAGCATCGCCCGCCAGGCGTCCCGCAGCGGCACCCGGCCGGCGGCGTCCGACGAGAACGAGTCCGCGAGGAGCGGCAGGCCGAGGTGGACCTCGGCGGCGACGCCCCGCGCGGTGGTGTGGCGGTACCCCACGAGCGGGCCCGCGCCGCACATGAGGTGCGGGCCGATGCGCCGGAAGTCGAGGACGCCGCCCACGAACAGGCCGCGATCGAAGTCCCCGAGCGCATACCAGCGGCCCTGGCCGCTGAACCCGAGCGCCCACTCCTCCGGGTAGCCCTTCACCGCCACGCTGCCGCCGCCGATCACCACCGCGGACGAGAGGCGGCCCTCCGGCCGTCGCTCGATGCTCGCCTCGAGCCGCCAGCCGCGATCGCCGTCGAAGGGGTTCCCCGCCGGGCCGGCGACGTTGAACAGGAGGACGAGGTTGCGATCGGGGGGAGGCCGCGTCGGGCGGACGGGCTCCCGGCGCTCGATGAAGGGCACCTGCTCCGGCAGCTGCTCCGGCACCTGCTGGCCGCGCGCCGGGAGCGGCGCCGTGGCGACGAGGGCCACGGCGAGGAGCGTCGCGGTGAAGGCGCGGGCGCAGCGCGAGCGAATCCCCGTCATGACCTCCCCCTGGTTCCGCATCATTCTAGCGCGCCGCGCGGTCGAGATAGCGCTCCACCGCGCGCTTACCTCCGCGCACCGCCTCCTCGAGCGGCGCGCCGCGCGCGAGGAGCGCAGCGATCGTCGAGGCGAGCCGGCAGCCCGTGCCGCGCGCGGTCCCCGGCCGGCGCCGGCCCACGAGCCGCGTCACTCTGCCGCGCATGACGAGCAGGTCGAGCGGCGCCCCCTCGCGGTGCCCGCCCTTCACGAGCACCGCGCGCGCCGGGAGGGCGCGGGCGGCGCGCACGGCCGCCTCGTCCGTCGAGACGTCGAGGCCCGTGATCTCCGCGAGCTCGGGCAGGTTCGGCGTGACGAGCCTCGCGCGCGAGAGGAGCGGCGCGAGCGCGTCGCCGAGCGGGCGGCCTTCGGTGAGGAAGAGCGGCGCGCCGGAGGAGGCGACGAGGACCGGGTCCACGACGAGCGGCACCCTTTCGAGCGGGCGCTCGCCGAGCCGGACGGCGAGAGTGCGGGCGATCGTCGCCGTGGCGAGCATGCCGGTCTTCACCGCCCGCGGCCGCTCGGCGCCGAGCACGAGCGCGTCGAGCTGGGCGAGCAGGATCCCCGGGCTCGCGGGCTCGAAGCCGCGCGCGCCGCCCGGCCCCTGGGCGGTGAGGGCGGTCGCGACCGCCCAGCCCTCCGCGCCGGCGGCGCGGATCGCCTCGAGGTCGGCGAGGAGGCCGGCGCCGCCGGAGGGATCGAGGCCGGCGACGACGAGCACGCGCGGAGGCGAGCCTCGCGCGGGCCCAGGCGCCCTCGCCCGGACCCTTGCGGCGCGCGCGCTCACCGGCGGCGATCCCGCGCCGCGGCGACGAGCCCGCGGTACAGCGCCGCGTGGCGCGGCTCGTGGCGGAGAACGGCCTCCGGGTGCCACTGCACGCCGAGCGCGAACGGCAGGTCCGGCAGCTCGATGGCCTCGGCGATCCCGTCCGCCGAGCGCGCGGACACGAGCACGCCGGCGCCCGGCTCGCGGACCGCCTGGTGGTGCGTCGAGTTCACGGAGAGCGCACCCGGGCCCACGAGGCCCGCGAGGTGCGTGCCCGGCTGGATGGCCACCTCGTGCGAGGGGACGTCCTTCGGCGCGGGCTGCTCGTGTCCGTGGATGCCGGCGTCGCCGGGGAGATCCTGGTAGAGCGTCCCGCCCCGCACCACGTTGAGGAGCTGCATGCCGCCGCACACGCCGAGCACCGGCATGCGCGCGGCGAGCGCCGCCTCGAGCAGATCCTTCTCGAACGCGGTGCGCTCGGGCTTCGTGGCGCCGCACGCGTCGCGGCGCGCCTCGCCGTAGAGCTCCGGCGGCACGTCGAAGAACCCGCCCGTCACGACGAGCCCGTCGAGGAGCGCCAGGTAGGCCGCCGCGGCGTCCTTGGCGTGCGGGAGCAGGATGGGGAGCCCGCCCGCGGCGAGCACCGCCTCGATGTAGGCGCGGCCGAGGAAGTAGCGCCCCTCCCGCTCGTCCGCGTCGAGGGTGAGGCCGATGCGCGGTCGCGACCTCATGGCGTCGTCTCCCGGAGCCGGTGGCCGGCGGCGAAGCCCTGCGCGAGCCGGGCGGCGTTCGCGCTCGGGTCGCCCGCGCCGAAGATCGCCTCGATGACGGCGGCGCAGGCCGCGCCGGCGCGGGCCACCTCGCCGACGTTCGCGAGGGTGATCCCGCCGATCGCGACGACCGGCGCGCCCAGCGCGGAGGCGACCTCGCGGAGCAGGGCCGTCCCGCGCGGCGGGACGGCGAGCGCCTTGGAGCGCGAGGCGAAGATCGGGCCGAAGCCGACGTGGTCCGCCCCCTCGGCGATGGCGGCCCGCGCCTCCTCGAGCGTGCGGGTGGTGCGGCCCACGAGGAGCTCCGGCCCGACGAGCCGGCGCGCCTCGGCGAGGGGCAGATCGTCGTCGCCGAGGTGCACGCCGTCCGCGCCGGCGAGGAGCGCGAGGTCCGCCCGGTCGTTCACGATGACGAGGGCGCGTCCCCGCGCGAGGGCGACGATCTCCCGCGCCGCGGCGAGCACCGCGCCGGCGGGCGCGTCCTTGATGCGGACCTGCACGACGCCGGCGCCGCCGGCGATCGCGGCTCGCGCCTGCCCGATCGCGTCCCCGCCCCCCACGATGGCGTAGAGCCCCGCGAGCCGCGCGCGCCGCGCGGCGCCCGCCGAGGCATCGGAAGTGGGCATGACGACAGCGCTAACACGCGCTTGACTGCCCCGCAAGGCGCCGCATATTTTGCCCGCCTCCCGCGTTCCAGGTGGACCCATGGCCGATCAGCCCGAGAACAAGCTCGTCGACAAGCGTGTCGCGAGTCGCTACGTCCGCAAGGGCGTCCTCGACGAGAAGGATTACGAGAAGCACGTGAAGTCCCTGCCGGACCTCGCGGACCAGGCGATGCCGATCGAGGCATCGATGGACTCCGACGACTTCGACGATCTCGACGACGTCGACGACGAGCCCGAGTCGCCCGCCCCCGGCGGCGAGACTCCTCCCGCCTAGAGCCGTGCGCGCGCGCCGCGCGATCCTCGCCTCGCTCGCGCTCGGGGCGGTCCTCATCGCCCCGGGCGCCTCCGCCCGACCGAACGCCCTCCCCCGCCCCGACGAGCGGCCGTCGCCGAACCGGCGCACGCCGGTCGTCCTCGCGGTGGAGAAGGTGCGCGGCGCGGTGGTGAACGTCTCCGCCGAGGAGCTCGTCCGCATCCGCGTGCCGTCGCGGGGGAGCTCCATGGCGGAGCTCCTCTTCGGCGACCTCTTCGAGCACCCGCGCTACCGCAAGGGGTACGCGGTCACCTCGCTCGGCTCGGGCGTCATCGTCTCGCCCGACGGCTACGTCCTCACGAACAACCACGTCGTCGAGCGCGGCGCCCGCTTCCGGGTGGGCCTGCTCGACGGGCGCGAGATCATCGCGAAGGTGGTCGGGACGGATCCGTCGAGCGACCTCGCCGTGCTGAAGCTCGAGACGAAGGAGAAGCTGCCCTTCGTCACCACGGGCCGCTCGGACGAGCTCCTCATCGGCGAGACCCTCATCGCCATCGGCAACCCGTTCGGCCTGTCGCACACCGTCACGACCGGCGTCGTCTCCGCCGTGCACCGGAACTTCAAGGCGGGCGAGCGGACGCTCTTCGACTTCATCCAGACCGACGCGTCGATCAACCCGGGGAACTCCGGCGGCGCGCTCCTCGACATCGAGGGGCGGCTCGTCGGCATCAACACCGCCATCCTCGGCGATCGGAACGCCGGCATCGGCTTCGCCATCCCCATCGATCGCGCCCGCCGCATCGCCGAGGACCTCATCGAGCACGGCGAGGTGCGCGAGGGTTACCTCGGGGTCGCGGTGGACGACCTGCCCGCGAAGGACGGCGCGGCCGAGGGCACGACGGGGGGCGTGGTGGTCACCGCGGTGGATCCCGGCTCGCCGGGCGCGGCGGCGGGCATCCGGAAGGGCGACGTGGTGGAGTCGGTGCAGGGGTTCGCGCCGCAGAGCGCCGAGGAGTTCCGCTTCCGCGTGCGCGATCTGCCCATCGGCGGCGCCGCGAAGCTCGAGCTGCTCCGCCGCGGCCAGCGGGTGGCGGTGTCGGTGACCTCGGTCGAGCTCTCGGCGCAGGCCGCCGCCGAGCTCGCCGCGCGCGCGACCGGGCTCACGCTCGGGGAGCAGCGCGTTCAGGGGGGCTCGGTGCTGGTGGTGAAGAGCGTCGCCCCGCGCTCGGCCGCCGCGCAGGTGGGCATCCGGCAGGGCGACCTCGTGCGGGAGGTGAACTCGACCGAGGTCTCGACCCTCGCGGCCTTCCGCCGCGCCGCCGCGCGGGCGCGCCGGAGCGGCCAGCTCGTGCTGCTCGTCCAGCGCGGCTACGCGGCCGAGCGGATCGCCTTCGACTTCCAGTAGACTCCGGAGCGCCTGGGCCGCGACCCTCGCGCGCGCCCCTCGGGAGGTTCGCCATGGACGAGAAGGACGCCGGCGGGATCGACTTCTACACGTTCGTGCTCTCGCTCGCCTCGAGCGCGTTCATCCACCTCGGCGACGCGCCGCACCCCGACACCGGCCTCCCGGGCAAGCCCGACCTCTCCCTCGCCCACCAGTCCATCGACATCCTCGCCATGCTCCGCGAGAAGACGAAGGGCAACCTCACGCCGGAGGAGGAGCAGTTCATGGAGCACCTCCTCACCGACCTGCGGCTGCGCTACGTGGCGAAGCAGGGGGGCAAGGCGGAGTAGCGCGCCGCCTCTCCGGCCGAAACAGGATCTCGCGAGCGGCTACGGCTGCCGCTCTGCCGCCGACGTGGCGCCAGGGAGCGCGCGTCGCCGCTCTACACCCCCGCCTGGAGCATGGCCTCGGCGAGCAGGCGGATGAGCTCGCGGCGGACCACGCGGCGGGTGCGGGAGAGGGCGTTCGGATCGCGGCGCGCGTGCGGGCCGGCCTTGCGGCGCGCCGCCTGTACCACCCAGGCGATGCGGCGGGCGTCGAGCTTCGGCGCGCGCGACGAGGCGAGGAGGAAGAAGCCGAGGCCGCGCTCCTCGAGGACCTGCTGGAGGACGTGGCGGGCGCGGGAGACGAGCGTGAGGTCGACGACGTTCGGCACGCGGCGATCTCTAGGATCGATCGCCGAGGGGATCCAATTTTCGCGCGCCGTGCCCTAAAACTGGATCTTGCCGGCGAGCCTGGATCGCAGAAAACGCTGGCGCTCAGCGATATCGCGCGCGTACGGCAGGCTCGCGATGGGTTCACAGCCCGTCACGCGCGCGATCTCCCCGGCATTGTACGGGACGGACGGATCGTCGAGGTCGCACGCGCGGTTGAGGACGATGCCCGCGAGGACGAGCCCGCGCGCGCGGAGCGCCTCGACGGTGAGGGCGGTGTGGTTCACGGTGCCGAGCCCCGCGCGCGCGACCACGAGCACCGGCAGGCCGAGCGCGACGGCGAGGTCGGCGTAGGTCTCCCGCTCCGTGAGCGGCACGAGGAGCCCGCCCGCGCCCTCGACGAGCAGGGCGTCGTGCCGCGCGGCGAGCGCGCGGGCACGCTCCACGATCGCCTCGAGCGAGACCGCCCTGCCCTCGAGGCGCGCGGCCACGGCGGGCGCGAGCGGCGCGGCGAAGGAGTACGGGCAAAGGGCCTCGAGCGGCTCGACGCCGCCGCTGGCCGCGTGCAGCCGGTCCGCGTCGCTCGGCTCGCCGGGCGTGACCCCCGACTGGGCCGGCTTCATCGCCACCATGTCCACGCCCGCGGCCCGCGCTGCCGCGACGAGCGCGCAGCTCACCTCGGTCTTGCCGACGCCGGTGTCGGTCCCGGTGACGAAGAGCCCGCGCACGGTCAGATCCTCGCCGTCACCTTCTCGATGCTCGCGAGCGCGATGGCGGCGAGCTGCTCGAGCTCCCGCTCGGTCATGGCGAGCGGCGGCATGAGCACGACCACGTTGCCGAGCGGCCGCAGGATGGCGCCGAGCCGGCGCGCCTCCAGCATCACCTCGTGGCCGGAGCGGAGCGCGTAGGCGTACTCCTCGCGGGTCGCGCGGTCCCGCACGAGCTCGAGGCCGACCATGAGCCCGCGCTGGCGGACCTCGCCCACGTGCGCCATGCGCGCGGCCGGCTCGAGCGCGCGCGCGAGGGCCGCGATCTTCGCGGGCAGCCCCTCGATGACGCGCTCCTCGCGCAGCAGCCGCAGCGAGGCGGTCGCGGCCGCGCAGGCGAGCGGGTTCCCCGCGTAGGTGTGGCCGTGGAAGAAGGTCCGCTTCTCCTCATAAGGCCCGAGGAAGGACTCGAACACCCGCTCCGTGGTGACGGTCGCGGCGAGGGGCAGGTAGCCGCCCGTGATCCCCTTCGCCATGGTGAGGATGTCGGGGACGACGCCGTCCTGCTCGACGGCGAAGGTGGTGCCGGTCCGCCCGAAGCCGGTCGCCACCTCGTCGCACACGAGGAGCGCCCCGTGCCGGTCGCAGATCTCCCGCATGCGCCGCACGTAGCCGGGCGGCTGCGCGATCATGCCGTCCGCGCCCTGCATCACCGGCTCCATGACGAGCGCCGCGATCCTCCCCGGCCGCTCGGCGAACACCTGCTCCACCGCGTCGGCGCAGGCCATGCCGCAGGACGCAGGCTCCTTCCCGAGCGGGCAGCGGTAGCAGTACGGCTGCGGCGCGTGGTGCACGTCGAAGAGGAGCGGCTTGAAGATGCGGTGGAAGAGGTCGATGCCGCCCACCGACACCGAGCCGATGGTGTCGCCGTGGTACCCGCCGCGGAGCGCCACGAACTCGGTGCGCGCCGCGTCGCCGCGGAGCTGATGGTGCTGGAAGGCCATCTTGAGCGCGATCTCCACCGCGGTGGCGCCGGCGTCGGAGAAGAACACGCGGGTGAGGCCGCGCGGCAGGTGGCGCACGAGCTCCTCGGCGCACTCGATCGAGGCGGTCGAGGCGAGGCCGAGGAGCGTCGAGTGGGCGACGCGGTCGAGCTGGGCGCGGATGGCGTCGTCGATCGCCTTCACCCGGTGCCCGTGGACGTTGCACCAGAGCGAGGAGACGCCGTCGAGGTAGCGGTTGCCGAGCGTGTCGACGAGGTGGACGCCGTCGGCCGAGTCGACGACGAGCGGCTCCTCGGCGAGCCAGTCCTGCATCTGCGTGAACGGGTGCCAGAGGTGGCGGTGGTCGGCCTCGCAGAGGCGGCGGTGGCGCGCGGCGCGCGCGTCGGGAGAGCCCGTCGGGTGGTCTTCCATGGGGGCGCGAGGCTATCGCGCGGCCGCGGGCGAAGGGAAGGTGTCGAGCCCGCCGGCCCGGAGCGCGCGGCGCTGGCCCTTGCGCGGCGGCCTACCGCTCGGTCGCCGCCGTCCGGCGGGCCTGGACGCGCGGGTGGACCACTGCGCGCTCGACGTCCGGCCACATCGCCTCGGCCCACACCTCGTAGCCGGCGGACGACGGGTGAAAGCCGTCCTTGCCGAAGAGCTCGCTCCGGCGGTCGCGGAGCGCCCTGCGGCTCTTGCCGTAGACGTCCGCGAGCACGAAGCCGTGCCGCTCGGCCACGCGGGCGATGACGGCGTTGTAGGCCTCGATGCGGCGGCCGAGCGAGGGCGGCGCGCCGTAGCCGGCGGGCGAGAAGGTGAGGTCGGGGAGCGTCTGCAGCACCACCGTGGCCTTCGTGCGCCGCACGAGATCCGCGACGATCTCGAGGTCGCGGGCGAACTCGGCGAGCGGGCGCCCCTGCATGAGGTCGTTGATGCCCGTGCCGATGGTGACGAGCGCCGGACGCGCCGCCATCACCTTCGGGAGCTGATCTCGCCGGAGGTCGGCGGTGTTCGCGCCGCTCACCCCGAGGACCGTGAGCTTCACCGGGACACCGCTCGAGTCGAGGCGGCGCGCGAGCCGCTGCGGGTAGCCTCCGCCGCTCGCGGCGCCCACGCCGACGGCGGTCGAGTCGCCCAGCGCGAGGTAGACGAGCGGCGCGCCGCGGGCGGGCAGCGCGAAGGCGCGGCCTGCGGCGAGGGCGAGCGCCAGGGGCACGAAGAGCGCGGCGGCGCGGGCGCAACGGAGGTGCGGGATCACCCCGACAAGCTAGGCACGGCGGCCGCGGCCGCGGGCTCCATCGCCGGGGCCGCGCCTCTTCGGGGTCCCGCGCGCCGGCCGCATCCCCGGCCCGAGCCGCTCGCCGGGCCGGAGCCGCCCGAGCTTGCGGAGCGCCTTCTCGATGAGCGGACGGTTCGCCGGATCGCCCCAGCGGAGCAGCGCCTTCTGCATGCGCTTCTCGTCCATGTCGCGCGTGACGTGCACCGGCTCGCCCGTCATCGGGTGGTAGCCCGAGAAGTACATGTCCGAGGCGAGGGTCATGGGGGTCGGCATGAAGTCCTGCACCTGCTGCGGCTTCCAGCGGTTGTCCTGCAGGTAGTCCATGAGCTCCGCCGCCTGCTCGAGCGAGGACCCCGGGTGCGAGGAGATGAAGTACGGGACGAGGTACTGCTCCTTGCCGGCCTCGCGCGAGTAGCGCTCGAAGTCCTTGCGCAGCTTCTCGAACGACGACACGCCCGGCTTCTTCATGAGCTTCAGCACCGGCTCGCAGACGTGCTCGGGGGCCACCTTGAGCTGGCCGGAGACGTGGTGCTGCACGAGGGTCTTGAGGTAGCGGGCGCCGTTCTTCGTGTCCGCCTGGGCGAGGTCGTAGCGGACGCCCGAGCCGACGAAGAGGTGCTTCACGCCCTTCACCTTGCGGGCCTTCTCGTAGAGGTCCACGAGCGGGCCGTGGTCCACCGCGAAGAACTTGCAGACGGTGGGGTAGACGCAGGAGGCGCGCCGGCACACCGCGTGCGCCTCGGCGTCCGTGCAGCGCATCCCCCACATGTTGGCGGTCGCGCCGCCCACGTCGGTGATGGTGCCCTTGAAGCTCTCCTTCGAAGCGAGCGTGGCGAGCTCGCGCAGCACGCTCGCCTCGGAGCGGCTCGCGATGTCGCGCCCCTGGTGCTCGGTGATGCAGCAGAACGCGCAGCCCGCCGCGCAGCCGCGCAGGATCTGGATCGACCAGCGGATCTGCTCGAGCGCTGGGATGTGGGCCCCGCCGTAGGACGGGTGGGCCTCGCGCACGTAGGGCAGCTCGGCGATGCGGTCGAGCTCCTCGGTCGAGGGCGCCGCCATCGGCTCGTTCACCACCACGAAGCGGGTCCGCGCCCCGTGGCCGTGCCGCTGCACGAGGACGCGGGCGTTCTCGCCGTTGTGCTCGAGGTGGTAGAGGCGGCTGAACTCCGCGAAGCGCTTCTTGTCGAGGGCGATCTCCTCGTAGGCGGGGAGCTCGAGCGTCGCGCGCGCCCGCCCGTCCAGGAGGGCGAGCGCGAGGTCCGGCACCGCGAGCGCCGTGCCCGGCACGTCCACGAGGCCGCAGATGTCCTCGCCCGAGGCGAGCCGGCGCGCGATCTCCAGCACCGGCTTCTCGCCCTGCCCGTACACGAGCAGGTCCGCGCCGGAGGGCACGAGCACGGAGGGCAGCACGCGATCGTCCCAGTAGTCGTAGTGGGCGATGCGCCGGAGCGACGCCTCGATGCCGCCGAGCACGATGGGCGTCGTCGCGCCGAACGCCTCGCGGCACAGGCGAGCGTAGACGGCGGTCGCGCGGTCGGGGCGCCTGCCCGCGGCGGCGTGCGGCGTGTACGCGTCGTCGGAGCGGCGGCGCTTGTGCGCCGTGTAGTGGTTCACCATCGAGTCCATCGCGCCCGAGGTGATCCCGACGAAGAGCCGCGGCCGGCCCATGCGCAGGACGTCGGCGGTGCTCCGCCAGTCCGGCTGCGCCACGATCCCGACCTTGTAGCCCTGCGCCTCGAGCACGCGCCCGATCACCGCCGCGCCGAAGCTCGGGTGGTCGACGTAGGCGTCGCCCGTCACGAGCAGGACGTCGAGCCCGCTCCAGCCGCGGGCGCGCACCTCCCCGGGGGTGGTCGGCAGGAATGCCTCGGGGCCGGCCGCGGGCGGCTTCGCGCGGCCGTTCTGGACCACCGGCAGGGGGCTCATGAGCGCGCCATACATGGCCGCCGGAGTTGGGGAAATCAAGGAGGCGTCGCCTTTTGTGGGCTCCGGCCGGCGAGGTATCATCCGCCGTCTCGCTCGGCCCCTCCCCGCCGGCTTTCCCCCCCGGAAGACCCGATGCCCGATCCCCGCAGCGTGATGCAGGAGTACCGGACCCTCGAGGCCAAGCGGCTCGCGAAGGGACTCTCGCCCGACGAGGAGCGCCGGCACGCCCAGCTCCGCGACCTCGTGGGAGGCGAGCCCGGCGGCGGGGCGCCGCGCGGCGGGTTCGACGTGAACGCGGCGGCGGCGCGGCTGCGCGAGTCGCTCCTGCCGGCGGGGCTGCGGAACCGCCCGCCCCCGCCACCCGAGCTCTCCCCGGAGCCGGAGCCCGAGCCGTTCTTCCCCGCGCCCGCCCCCGCCGCCCCGGCCGAGGTCGCCTTCGACGCCCCTCCGCCGGAGGGCGCCCTTGCGCCGCTCCTCGAGGACGGCGCGACCGCTGAGGACCTGGCGGACCTGTTCGATCCCGCCGTCCTCGGCTGGGAGGGCGATCCTGGCGCGGCGCCGCAGGGCGCGGGCGCATGGGATCCGAACGCCGCCCCCGTCGATGCCGCCGGGCAGCCCTGGGATCCGAGCGCCCTCCCCGTCGATGCCGCCGGGCAGCCCTGGGACCCGAACGCCCTCCCAGTCGATGCCGCCGGCCAGCCCTGGGACCCGAACGCCCTCCCGGTCGATGCCGCCGGCCAGCCCTGGGACCCGAACGCGGCCGCCTGGGATCCTGCGGCGGCGGGCGGGGCAGCGGGATGGGAGCCGGGCGCGTACGCCGCTCCGGCCGCGGCCGGACCGTGGGACGCGGGCGCCTATCCGGCCGAGCCCGAGCTCTCCGCGCTCGGCGAGGCGGACGGGACCTTCGACCCGGCCGCGCTCGCGGGCGAGGACGCAGCTCCGGCGGAGCTCCTCGGCGCGGGCAGCGAGGCGGCGTGGGATCCGGCGCTCGCGCCGGAGGCGCCCGAGCCGACGCAGGCGCTCGACCTCGCCGCGGCCGCGCCCGAGGGCGACGCCGCGAGCGAGCTGCCCGCCCTCGAGCTCGAGCCGCTCGACGAGTCGGCCTTCGAGGTCGCGCCCGCGCCCGACGACGCGCTCGCCGGCTTCGACCCCACCGCGCTCGACGCCGCCGCGATGCCGGAGCCGACCCAGCTCCTCGGCCTCGCCTCGGAGCCCGAGCCCACCCTCACCATGCCGCTCCGGCTGGACGCCGGCGAGCTCCCGCCCGCGGGCTGGGATCCGGCGCCCGCGGCCGAGCAGGCACCGGAGGGCGCCGCGTTCGGCGCCTACGACGAGCTCGCGAGCGGCGCTCCCGCCTTCGGCGACGGCACCGACACGCTCGCCGCGGAGGGCGATGGAGTCGATCCGGCGCTCGGGCTCGATCCGTCCGCCCCGCCGCCGGTGTTCGCGCCCGCCGCGGGCGAGCTCGGCGGCGAGTACGACGACTCGGCCGCCTTCGACGTGGCCGCCGCGCTCGGCTCCCCGGACGGCGGCGGCTTCGAGGCGGACCGGCCGCTCGCGGCCGGCGGCGTCGGCGACTGGCACGCCGACCGCGCGCTCGAGGAGGGCTTCGCGCTCGCCTCGGGCGGCTCGTTCGACGCAGCCGACCCCGCCGGCGCCTGGGCGACCGCGGAGGCGCCCGCGCCGTGGGAGACCGCGCCCCCCGAGGGCGCCGGCCCCGGCGCGCCCGCTGCGCTCGGCGACCCTGACGCGAGCCTCGGGCTCGACACGGATGGCGTGACGGAGAGTCACCCGCTCCCCGCGGCGGCCGCGGCGGACGACCTCGGGCTGCCGGAGATCGTGGAGGAGCTCCCGACCGTGGACGGGGCGGAGATCCTCGAGGAGATCCCCGCCGACGAGGCGGACACGCCGCCGCCCTCGCTCGACTTCGGCGCGCTGCCGCCCGCCGCCGCGCCGCGCGCGCCCACCCTGGCGCCTGCCGCGCCGGTCCTGGCGCGCAGCGTGGCCCCTGCGGCGCCGCCGGCTCCGCCTGCCCCGGCGAGACCAGCGCCA
>NZ_JALCZC010000054.1:0-26660 GCF_022690805.1 Anaeromyxobacter sp. SG66 | reverse complement strand
CGGAGGCCTGCGGCGCCGGGGCGGCGTCCGCGTGCGCCTCGCCGGCCGGCGCGGACCGGCGCGACTCCGGGGAAGCGCCGGCGCGGCCCTCGTCCTCGAGCGGCTCGGCGCGGCGGAGCGGCGCGACGGGGCGGAGCTCGCGCTCGGGGAAGACCGCCACCCCGACGACGCCGACGTCGCGCGCATCGCCGGTGAGCGCCGCGTACGAGCGCGGCACGCTCGAGAAGCGGAACGCCGCGACGGACTCGCGGCTCGTCCGGAACCCGTCGATGGCCACCTCGGACCAGCCCTCCACGAGGTACCCCCGCTTCGTCCACGTCGCGGGACGTCCGTCGATCACGTCGCGGCCGTCGACCGACACGACCACCTCCACGCGGCGGCCGGAGTCGTTCCGCACACGCACGAGGTACCTCCCGCCGAGCGAGCCGAGGACGTAGGTGCGCCCGCGGTGGGAGAAGGTCGGCAGCGCCCTGCCCTCCTCGTCGGTGAGCTGGATGGAGTAGGGCCCGGCCTGCGCGGGCCGCTCCGGCGGACGGGCGGTGGCGCGGGCGCCGGGAACTGCGCACAGCAGGGCAAAGGCAGCGGCGAGGACGTGTACACGGACGTGCATGGTCGGCTCCTCTCTCTCGCGAGGTGAACGGACGAGCGGGCGAAAGGATCTACGGACGCCGTCCGGGTGACACGGGGGCATGCGCGACGCGGATGACGCGTTGCGTCCGCCGGGCGAGGTGCGGACATTCGCGCCATGCCCACGCCACGCGACGCCGTAGCCGTGCTCGAGGACGATCACCGTGAGGTCGAGGAGCTCTTCCAGGCCTTCGAGCGCTCCCGGAGCGCCACGCACCGGGAGGACCTCGCCGCGAGGATCGTCCGCGAGCTCTCGATCCACGCCTCGATAGAGGAGCAGCTCGTCTACCCGCGCGTGCGGCAGGTGGTCGACGGCGCGTCCAAGGAGCCGGCGGTCCTCGTCGCCCTCGAGGAGCACCACGTCGCGAAGCTCGCGCTCACCGAGATCCGCACCCTGCGGGCGACCGACCCTCGCTTCGACGCCAAGGTCCGCGTGCTCATCGCGAGCGTGCGCCACCACGTCGAGGAGGAGGAGCGCGACCTCCTTCCTGCGATGGAGCGCGCCTACACGACGGAGGAGCTGCGAGAGCTCGGCGCCGCGCTCGAGCGCGCGAAGCGGATCGCTCCGACGCGGCCCCATCCCTTCGCGCCGGACGAGCCGCCCGGCGCCATGTTCGCAGGGCTCGCCGCCGGCGCCCTCGACCGCAGCCGCGACGGCCTGGCCCAGCTCGTCGACATGGCGGTGGACATGAGCCGGCAGCTCGTGGACTCGGCGCTCCGCCGTGGCGAGGACGCGGTGCGCCGCGCGCGCGGGCGCCTCACGCGCAGGCTCGAGGAGGCGCGGGCGGAGGTGCAGCCCGAGGCGGTCGAGCGGCGGATACGGCGCGGCGTGCGCGCGGCCCGGCGCGCTCAGCAGCGGATCGGCGAGGGCGTAGAGGAGGTCGGTCGCGAGCTCCAGCCGGAAGCCGCGCAGTAGCGTCGCGCGCCCGCGCCCGGGGTCCGACCGCGCCCTACCCGGCCGCGCCTCGGCGCACTCGCGCGCCCTTGTGGCTCCTCGGCCGCCCGTGCGAGGTTCCCGGCCCGGCTGCCCGCCTCACGGTGCAGCCGCGTCCTCGTTCCTCGCCCGGGAAGGGCTCCGGAGCCCGCATGAAGACCCTCGTCGCCTCCGTCATGGCCGTCGCGCTCCTCGGAACCGGCTGCATCGTCCACGGCGGCCCGGTCTACCGCCGGTCCAGCAGCGGCGCCGTGGCTGCGCCCGCGAAGAGCTGCCCGCCCGGTCACCGCTGGAGCGACGGCCGCTGCCACTCCAAGGGCAAGGGGCACGACCGGTAGCGCGGCAGCGCGCCGCCTACGGGGTCGGCTCAGCCGGTCGCGCCGCGCCAGCGGAGAAAGGCCGCGGACCGCCTCCGCGCGCGCGCACGCCACAGCTGCGCGAGCGAGAGCGCGAGGCCCGCGGCGAGGAGCACGAGCATCCCGCGGAGATACGCGTCGTTGATGGGGGTGCGCGGCGCGAGCCCGAGCGCGAGCGCCCCGAATCCTGCGAGCGCGCCGGTGAGCGCGACGAGCTGCGCGGACACGGCGGCGCGCCAGCAGCGCCACGAGCCCGCGAGCAGCGAGTAGCCCGCCCACAGGAGGACGAGGCCGCAGAGCCCCTCGACGACGGTGGCGAGGGGGATGGGCGGCTCCTCGATCCGGAGGGCGCCGAGCGCGAGCGGGTGCCCGTGGTGGGCAGCGGCGAAGACGAGGAACGTCGTCGCCTCGGCGACCAGGATGAGGCCGAACAAGGCGGCCCCGGGCGTCGTCCGGCGCGGTGTTGCCATCCCTCCTCCTCCCCGAGCCGGCTCCTGGAGCGCGAACGGCTCGCCTGGAGATCGTAAGCACGACGCGCCGCGTGGGACCCGGGAGGTCGCCCGGCGCCCGTGGCCCAGGCGATCGGGGAGACGGCCGGTGCATGGGGATGTGCTAGCGTCACCGCGTGCTCCGCCGCCCCCCGCAGAGCGTCGTCCTGGCGATCGCCTCGGCCGGCGTCGTCGGCGCCGAGGCCCTGGCGCTGGGCGTCTGGTGCGTCCGGCTCCTCGGGCAGGGTGAGGCGATGCTGCGCTCCGCCGCGACCGCGGTCCTGTGCCTCCTCGTCGCGGGCGGGATCGTCGCGTTCATCCGCGGTGCGCTCCTCCAGCGCCCCGACGTCCGCATGACTGCGGTCGGCTGGACCATGCCGATCGCGGCGTGCCTGGGCGTGTTCGCGATGCTCATCGGGCTCGTGGCCGCGCTGCTCTCGGCCCGCACGGCCGCGCTCCCCCTGCTCGCGTTCGCGCTCGTGGTGGTCCTGCCGATCGGGACGATCGGCGTCGCGCTCCTGCGCCCGTCGGCGCGCGCGTGGTTCGACGCCGGCGCCGAGCGGGAGAGACGGTCCCGCCGCGCCTGAGGCCCCGGCTGGCCTGGTCGTCTCGTGCGGCTGGCGGCCCCCCGTGCGCCTGTCCGCGTTCCGCAATATCCTGCGGGCATGGCGACCGAGCCCATCCGACTGTTCGTGACCGGCGGCACCTTCGACAAGGAGTACGACGAGCTGACCGGGCGCCTGTACTTCAAGGACACGCACGTCCACGAGATGCTGCGGCTCGCGCGCTGCCGCGTCGAGACGCGCGTGCGGACGCTCATGATGATCGACAGCCTCGACATGACCGACGCGGATCGCCGCGCGATCGTCGAGAACTGCCGGAGCGCCGCCGAGCAGCGCCTCGTGATCACGCACGGGACGGACACCATGGCCGAGACCGCCCGCGCGCTCCTGGACGCGGGGCTCGGCAAGACGATCGTCCTGACCGGCGCGATGGTCCCCTACGCGTTCGGCTCCTCGGACGGGCTCTTCAACCTCGGCAGCGCGATCTCGTTCGCGCAGGTGCTGCCGCCCGGCGTCTACGTCGCGATGAACGGCCGCGTCTTCCCGGGCGACCACGTCCGGAAGAACCGGCAGAGCGGCATCTTCGAGGAGGTGTGACCCGCCCGGGCGCTCGCGCCCCGGAGCCGCCCGAGGGAACGTCCGGGCCATGGCTCCTTCCGAACCGCGATGGGAACTCCTCTACTGGCCGGGCCTCCAGGGCCGCGGCGAGTTCGTCCGGCTCGCGTTCGAGGACGCGGGCGTCCCGTACGACGACGTGGGGCGCATGCCCGACTCGGAGGGCGGCGGCGCCGCCGCGATCGAGCGGCTGCTCGAGGAGCCCGGGCCGTGGCTCACACCGCTCGGGCCCCCGGCGCTCCGGCACGGCGAGGTCCTCGTCGCGCAGACCGCCGCGATCCTGCAGTACCTCGCGCCGCGCATCGGCGTCGTCCCGGAGGACGAGGCGAGCCGGCTGCGCGCGCACCAGATCCAGCTCACGATCGCCGATCTCGTCGCCGAGACCCATTCCACGCATCACCCCGTCGCGACCTCCCTCTACTACGAGGCCCAGCGGCGCGAGGCGAAGCGCAACGCGGAGGCGTTCGTGCGCGAGCGCATCCCGCTCTTCCTGCGGTACCTCGATCGCGCGCTCGACTCGAACCCCGCCGGCGGCGGGAGGTGGCTCGTCGGGAGCGACTGCAGCTACGCCGATCTCTCGACGTTCCAGATCATCGCCGGGCTCCGCTACGCGTTCCCGAACGCGATGCGCCAGCACGAGCGGAGCTTCCCCCGGCTCGCCGCCCTGCACGACGCCGTCGCCGCGCGACCGCGCATCGCGGCGTACCTCGCGTCCGACCGCCGCCTCCCTTTCAACGAGTGGGGCATCTTCCGGCACTACCCGGAGCTCGATCTCGGAACCGCGGCCCGGACCGGCCGCGCGCGCGCCCGGAAGGCGGGCCCGAAGAAGGCCGCAGCCCGCTCGAAGATCGTGCGCCGCGCGCCCGCCGGGAAGTCTCGCGCCGCTGCGACCGTCCGCGGCAAGGGTCGGAAGCCACGGCGGGAGGCGTGAGGCGGACCGGGCGGGCGGACCCGCGCGAGGGACCCCATTCGAACTCTTTCCGCGCAGTGACGTTCGCGGCCAACTCACCACCTCGAAGGCCACCCGAACCCGGAGTTGACCATGAAGCGGATCGCCCTCGCCCTCCTCCTCGGCTCGCTCGCCACCCCCGCCCTCGCCGCGACGAAGACCTACCAGGTGACCGGTCCGGTCCTCGAGGTCACCGAGGACAGCGTCACCGTCCAGAAGGGCAAGGAGAAGTGGGAGATCGCCCGCACGCCCGACACGAAGATCACGGGCGAGGTGAAGAAGGGCGAGAAGGTGACGGTCGAGTACCGGATGACGGCGACCAGCGTGGAGGCGAAGCCGGCGGGCAAGGCGAAGAAGTAGCGCGCGACGTTCGGTGAAGGTGCGGCGGCGGCGCGGGCGCGCCGCTATCTTCCTCGCGTGCCCGGCCGCCCGCTCTCGCTCCGCGCCCTGAACCGCGCCACCCTCGCGCGCCAGCTGCTCCTCGCCCGCCAGCGCGTCCCCGTGCTCCGCGCCATCGAGCGGCTCGCCGGCCTGCAGGCGCAGCTCGCGCGACCGCCGTTCATCGGCCTCTGGTCGCGGGTCGAGGGGTTCCGCCGCGAGGAGCTGAGGCGGCTCGTCGCGTCGCGGGCGGTGGTCCGCGGGCCGCTCATGCGCGCGACGCTCCACCTCGTCACCGCCGCGGACTTCCTCGCCTTCCGCGGTCCCCTCCAGCCCGCCCTGGACGCCGCGTCCAGGATCGTCGCGGACCGCCTCGTGAACGTGGACCTCGCGCGGGTGATCGCCGCGGCCCGCGCGCTTTTCGAGGAGGAGCCGCGGACCTTCGACGAGCTCCGGCCGCTGCTCGGCGCGCGGTTCCCGGGGGTGGACCTTCGCGCGCTGGCCTACGCCGTGCGCACCCAGCTCCCGCTCGTGCAGGTCCCGAGCGAGGACGCGTGGGCGTTCCATGGCTCGGGGCGCTTCGCGGTGGCGGAGGCGTGGCTCGGTGAGGCGATCCCGGACGAGCGCTCCCCGGAGGCGCTCGCCGTCCGCTACCTCGCCGCGTTCGGCCCCGCGACCGCGGCGGACCTGCAGGCGTGGTCGGGCCTCGGGAGGCTCGACGGCGCGCTCGCGGCGATCCGGCCGAAGCTGCGGAGCTTCCGCGACGAGGACGGGCGGGAGCTCCTCGATCTCCCCCGCGCTCCCCGTCCGCCGGAGGACACGCCCGCGCCCGTGCGGTTCCTGCCGGAGTGGGACAACCTGCTGCTCGCCCACGCCGACCGTCGCCGCGTCGTGGCCGAGGCGCACCGGAAGGCGCTCACCACGAAGAACCTGGTCGTGCCTCCGACCTTCCTGGTGGACGGGTTCGCCGCCGGCAGGTGGCGGATCGCGGGCACCGGCAAGCGCACGAAGCTCGAGCTCGAGCCGTTCGCGCCGCTGCCGAGACGCACGCGGGACGCGCTCGAGGAAGAGGGCGAGCGGCTCGTCGGGTTCGTGGTGAACGACGAGGAGGCGGCTCGCGCGCGGGGGCGGCGGGGGTGACCGCGACCTCGACCGCCGGCGCGCGCTCCGGCGACCGTCATCGCAATGGCGCGCGTGAGAAGTAGACTCCCGGAATGACCACCTCCCCGCTCCGCGACCTCGTCGCACGCTGGCGCGACGATCCCGGCGGCACCTACCGCACCTGGTTCACGTGGGACGAGCGGCTCAAGAACTTCCGCTCCATTCGCCGCGGCATCGAGAAGGTCGTCGCGGAGATCGAGGCGGGCGCGTTCGGCAACGTCTACAAGGGCTCGTCCCTCGAGACCGCCGTCGGCGCGATCGCCGAGCAGCGCCAGATCTTCAAGGGCGCCGACCACGCGTTCCTTTGGAAGCCCAAGCTCCGCATTCCCGACATCTACGAGGACCGCGAGAACCAGCTCGCTTTCGGCCGGTTCCTCGGTGCCTGCCTGTGCTGCGGCGGCGAGGAGGCGCTGCTCGCCGAGGTCCGCCGGCTCGCCGCTCGCCGGATCAAGGGGCTGGGCCCCGCCGCGGCGAACCTCCTCTACTTCCTGCACCCCACGCTCGCGCTGCCCTTCAACACCGCCATCGTGAACGGCTACAACGCGCTCGCGGGCGCGAAGGTGAAGCTCGGGCGGTGGGACGACTACCTCGCGCTCCGCGAGGGCGCGCTCCGGCTCGTGGCCGAGCACCGGGACCTCCTCTCGAACGACCTCGGCGCCGTGGCAGGCCTCCTGTTCGACGTCGGCTCGGGCCGCTACCGCGCGCCGCCGCGCGCCGACGACGCAGCCGCGCTCACCGCCTGGCAGGCGGATCTCGCGAAGGTGCGCGAGGAGAGCGCGAAGGAGCGGAAGACGCGGGAGGCCGCGTCGGCAGGCGACCGGACTCACACCGAGATCCAGGCCTGGCTGCGCGACCTGGGGCGCGCGCTCGGCTATGGGGTGTGGATCGCGTCGAACGATCGAAACCGGCCCTGGGGGGATGGCCGCCTGTGCGATGGATGCCTCGCGGAGCTGCCGCCGTCACTCGCGGGCGGCGCCGGATCGGGGTTCATCCCGCTCATCGACGTCCTCTGGCTGGAGCCAGGATCCGGCCGCGTCGAGGCTGCCTTCGAGGTGGAGCACACCACGACGATCCAGACGGGCGTGATGCGCATGCTCGATCTCGCCGAGACGCAGGCGGGAGGCCTCCGCGGGATCTTCCTGGTCGCGCCGGACGATCGCGAGGACGACGTGCGGCGGCAGCTCTCCCGCCCGGCGTTCCGACGGATCGGCGAGCTCGACGTTCGCTGGCTCCCCTACGGCGAGCTCGCGCGGAACCGGGAGGCGATGGCGCGGTTCGGGACCGGCCTGAAGGCAGTGGCGAGGCGGCTCGGCTGAAGGGCGGTGGAACGTCCAGGCGCGCGAGCACGCTCCTCGAGCCGGGATCGACCCTCGTCTGGGTGTGAACGTCGCGGGCGAAATATCGCTGTCGGACCCGCGTACGATTTCTCGCCCCGGAGGTCCCCATGCGCGTATTTCCGATCGTGGCGTCCCTCGCTGTCACCATGCCCCTCGTGCTCGCCGTCGCGCCCGCAGCCGCGATCGCCGCCGACACGAAGCGCAGCTGCGACGTGGAGATCACCGGCAAGGACGAGATCGTCCGGAGCGGCGACGTCGTGGTCTCCGCCGGCGAGCACCCCCGGCACGTCGTCGCGCTGAGCGGGAGCGTACGCGTCAAGAGGGGCGCGACCGTCGACGAGGCCGTCGCGCTCGGTGGAGACGTCGTCATCGAGAGCGACGCTGCGGTCACGGGCGACGTCACCGCCGTGGGCGGGAACGTCCGCCTCGAGAAGGGCGCGCGCGTCGAGGGGAACGCGACCACCGTCGGCGGCAAGCTGCTCGTCGCGCAGGGGGCTGCGCTCCAGGGGGAGCGCCACTCCGTGGAAGCCATGATCGACGGGGAGAGCCTGGCGCAGCGCGTCGTCGGGGCCGTGTCGGCCGCGCTGCGCGACGCGGACTGCCACGTCCGGATCCGCAAGGAGTAGGGGCCGCACGCGCGCGGCGTGATAGGACCGTCGCATGCCGCTCTTCTCGCGCCGCCTGCCGCACGTCCTCACGCAGAAGGATCTCGTCCTGCTGCTCGCGCCGACCTATGCGGCGGCGCGCAGCGTGGACGAAGAGGAGGCACAGGACCGCCTCGCGCAGGCGCTCGCCGTGCCGGCGGCGCTGGACGACGTGTACCGCGGGTTCTCGGAGGCGCTCCGCGCGCTCCAGGGCCCGCGGACGACCGAGGACCAGCTCATGGACAAGCTCTCCGCGGGCGTGCTCGCGCGCCGCGCGCGCGCCAAGCCTGCCCCGGCGACGCCGGCCGTCTCGGCGGTGCTCGTGCGGCTCGACCTCGAGATCGGCCTCGCCGCCGAGGCGATGCGCGGGACGCTCGCCACGCCGCGCGGCAAGGCGCTGCTCGACGAGGGGCTGCGTACGCTCGGCGCGCACGTCGTGAAGGATTTGCTGAAGTAAGAGGCACGTTCACCGGCCGACGCGCCCCCGCGACCCCAGAGCGACCGCCCGACGACGGCCCGGCTGAGGACGATCGGGCGCCGAGTGGCGCGAGCGCGGCCGGGAGGTCGACCGCGCTCGCGAGCCGCTACTTCCCGCCGTGCTCCTCGTGAAGCTTGCGAATCTGCGCCTCGCTGAGCTTCGTCAGCTTCACCGCCTTCGCGTCCTTCCGCTCGGCCTCCGGCACCTTGTTGATCGCGTCCTCGGGGCTCTTCGCCTCGGTGGTGAGGTACATCGTGTGGTCGCCCGACATGCAGCCCCACTCCGCCTTGCCGAGCAGCTTCTTGTCCTTCGCGACCTCGTCCATCCGCGCGAGGCACTCCTCCGGCGTGTGCTTCACCGTCACGAGGTACTTGCCCTTCCCCTCTCCTGCCATCGTGGTGTCGGCCGCCAGGCTCGGCGCCGCCGCGATGAAGAGCGCCGCGATCGTCGTCGTCCACAGGGCGAGCTTCATGAGCGTCTCCTCCTTTCACGCGCCCCCATACGCCTCCCTCCCGCCCGGCGCACGCCCACGACCGCGACGCCCGAAGGGCTGGGAGGCGCCTGGAGCGTGCACCCGACCGAGAGTACCGCTCCGCGGACCGACCGCCCGCGGCGCGGTCTCTCCTGCCGACCGCTCCTCCGAATGGCTCGCAACAACATGTCCCGGCGGCGGCACGATGCCTGCTTTGCCGCCGTTCTCATGACTGCTCCTCGCCGCGTTTTGCCAGGCACCGTCTACCTGATCACGCGGCGCTGCTCGGAACGCCGCTTCTTCCTTCGCCCGTCCAAGATCATCAACGAGATCTTCCTCTACGTCCTCGCCCTCGCAGCCCGTCGCCACGGCGTCCTCGTCCACGTGTTCTGCGTCCTCTCCAACCACGCGCACCTCATCGTCACCGATCCCGAAGGACGCCTCCCGGCTTTCATGCAGTACCTGGACTCTCTCGTCGCACGCGCGGTGAACGCCTCGCTCGGCCGCTTCGAAAGCTTCTGGGCGACCGACGGGAGCTACAGTGCGGTCGAGCCGCTCGATGCTGAGGACGTCCTCGCGAAGGCTGCGTACGTGCTCGCCAATCCCGTCGCCGCCGGACTCGTCAGGCGGGGCGCGGAGTGGCCGGGTCTCTGGACTGCCCCAGAGCAGATCGGGACCATCAAGCTCGTGGCCCGAAGGCCGAGCTTCTTCTTCGACCCCAAAGGCTACCTCCCGGAGACTGTCGAGCTCGAGCTCTCAGCCCCGCCGGGCTTCGCCTCTGCGGACGAGTTCCGTGCCTCGCTCTCGGCCGCCGTGCAGGAGCTCGAGAAGAGGCACCACCAGGAGATCGCCACCAAGGGCCGCCGGTTCGTCGGCGTCACGCGGGTGCTGGCGCAGAACCCGTTTGCGAGCCCGCCTGCCGGAGAGCCTCGCTTCGAGCTCAAGCCCCGGATTGCCGCGCGCGACAAGTGGAAGAGGATCGAGGGCCTCCTCCGCCTCCGGTCCTTCCTCGTCGAGTACCGGCAGGCCTTGGTCGAGTGGAGCTCGGGTGTGCGGACCGTGGTCTTCCCCGCCGGCACCTACCACCTGCGCCTTTTCCACGGCGTGCGGTGCGCCGGCGCAGCGTAGGATCCGCTCTCGCTCACGGACTCAGTGGGTCGGTTCCGCGCGCTTCCATGGCAGGGGTGCGCGCGCAGCCAGCGAAACTCGCGTCCACAGCCCGAAAGCGCGTCGAAACGTCACTCGCAGGCGGGCGTGAGTCGCCGGACTGCCTAACCATGACGCCGAGATTGCGCATCGAGCGCCCTCTCCTGCCGTATCCGCCGCTGGTTACTCTCGGTCTGGCCGAATACTCTCGAATACTCTCGGTCTGGCCGAACGAAGCGAAGCGAAGCGAAGAGGTCAGCGCGAACCCCTCGCCCTGACCGCGTCTCCCACCAGGAGCGCCGCCGGGTAGAACACCTGCTCCTCGGTGCGCGCGTGGAGCTGGAGGTCCTTCGCGAGCTGCTCGACCTTCGCGTTCCCCGCCTTCCTCGCCGTGGCCTCGAGCTTCTCCGCCGCGGCGCCGATGGCCTCGTGCTCCTTCAGCATCTTCGGGAGCTCCTCGCGGAGCGCGTCGGTGAGCTTCAAGACCTCCGCCATCTTCGCGTCGTACTTCCCGGCCGCGAGCGGCTCGAGCAGCGCGAGGGGCGGAAGCGCGATCTCCTCCTCCCGGACGAAGTGCGGGTGGAGCACCTCGGCGAGCGCTCGCGCGGCCTGCCCGACCGCCGCAGGTGCCTTCGTCGCGCGCACGAGCTCCTCGTGGATCTTCGCGTGCTCTGCGCGCATGGAGTCCGGGATCTGGAACGGCGCCGCTGCGTGAGGTGCCTCGGCCTCCTGCCCGTGCTGCGCAGCGGCCGGTCGCGCGTGCGCGGCGGCCGCCAGCACGAGGGCAGGAGCGATCGACGTCCAGGAGAGCAGCCGGCGGGCTCGAACGGGCTTCCCATCGCGCATGGCAGGACCTCCGCGTGTCGTGTAACCACACGGCGCCCACGGGCGCGCGGATCCTTGCCGCACTCCGACGAACGAACCGACGTGGGTGAGCGCGGCCGGTCGGTGACGCCCTACCCCACCCTGACCGTCCCGAGCTCGGTCCCTTCCCCGTCCACCGTGTGGACCGCGCAGGCGAGGCATGGATCGAAGGAGTGAATGGTCCGCAGCGCCTCGAGGGGCAGCTTGGGGTCGGCGATCGGATTCCCGACCAGCGCCGCCTCGTACGGCCCGGCCTGCCCCTTCCCGTCCCTCGGCCCGGCGTTCCAGGTCGACGGCACCACCGCCTGGTAGTTCTTGATCGCGCCGTCCTCGATGACGACCCAGTGCGACAGCGCCCCGCGCGGCGCCTCGTGGAACCCGAACCCCCGCACCTCGTTCTTCGGGAAGGTCGGCGCGTTGAACACCGCCGTGTCGCCCCGGCCGATGTTCTCGACGAGGAGCTGCCAGTGCTTGAGGGCGAGCTCGGCGAGGACCGCGGTCCGGATGGCGCGCGCGGCGTGGCGGCCGAGCGTGGAGTGGAGCACGGCCGGTGTGAGCTTCGCGCCCGCCACCGTCCCGGCCACGTCGAGGCAGCGGTCGGCCCAGAAGCGGATGCGCGGGTGGCCGAGCGCGTAGCCGACGAGCACCTGCGCCAGCGGACCGACCTGCATCGGCCTGTCCTGGAAGCGCGGCGCCTTCACCCACGAGTACTTCCCCTCCGGCTGCCAGTCCTGGACCTTCGGGACCGTCTCCTCCGCGAACGGACTCTTCTGCCAGTCCCCTTCGTAGAACGATCGCGCGATCGACTCCGTGACGTTGTCGCGGAAGTACGGATCGCTGAACGAGGAGAAGGGCCGCGCGGTGGAGAGGTCGCCCGCCATGATCGTCCCGCCGGGCAGATCGAACTTCGTCCCGGGCGCGTCGATGGGCAGGTCGGGGACGGAGAGGTAGCTCGTCACGCCCGCGCCGTGGCGCAGCCAGTCGGGGTACATACCGGCCACCGCGCAGACGTCGGCGAAGTACGCCTGGTGCACGAACGCCTGCACCTCCTCGAGCAGCGTCTTCACCTGGTACAGCTTCTCCATGTTGAGCGCGGCGGGGCTGTCCAGGTTGATCGCGTTCGCGACGCCGCCGACGGCGAGGTTCTGGATGTTGGGCGTCTTGCCGCCGAGGATCGCGACCGCCTGGTTCGCCTTGCGCTGCACGTCGAGCGCCTGCAGGTAGTGCGCGACCGCGAGGAGGTTCACCTCCGGCGAGAGGCGCATCGCCGGGTGACCCCAGTAGCCGTTCCGGAAGATCCCGAGCTGCCCCGCCTTCACGAAGCCGTCGAGCTTGGCCTTCACGGCCGCGAGGGCGGCCCGCGAGTTCCCCGGCCAGGACGAGAGGCTCCCGCCGAGCGCGGCGGCCTTCGCCGGATCGGCCTCGAGCGCGCGCGTCACGTCCACCCAGTCGAGCGCGGAGAGCTGGTAGAAGTGCACCACGTGGTCGTGCAGCGCGTGGGCGGCGACGAGCAGGTTGCGGATGAGCTGCGCGTTCAGCGGGATCGGCAGCCCGAGCGCGTTCTCCACCGCGCGCACCGACGCGATCGCGTGGACAGTCGTGCACACCCCGCAGATGCGCTGGGTGAACACCCACGCGTCACGGGGGTCGCGGCCCTTCAGGATGAGCTCCATCCCGCGCCACATCGTGCCGCTCGACCAGGCCTTGCGGACGGCGCCGCCGTCCACCTCGATGTCGATGCGCAGGTGCCCCTCGATCCGGGTGACCGGGTCGATCGTGATGCGCTGGCTCGTCATGATGCCGCTCCTTCCTGGACCCCGGCGGGCAGGCGCTCCGCCGCGGCGACGCTCACGCCGGCGAGGATCGGGAAGCGCCGCACCGCCACGATGTAGAGCATCGTCTCGGTGGCGATGAAGCCGAGGGTGATGAGGATCTCCCCGAGCGACGGGAAGTACCGCCAGCCGTGGCCCGGCTGAAAGGCGACCAGGAACGCGTCGATGCGGTAGAGCGCGCCGCCGGCGAGCGCGAGGAGCGCCGCCTGGAGCTGGGTGACCGGGCTCGCGTGGACCCACTGCTGCAGGAAGAGTCCCGCCGCGGAGAGGAGGAGCAGCGTCTCGGCCCAGAAGAAGAACGACAGCGTCCCCGAGGTGACGGTGAGGCCCAGGCGCCCGGCGCCCATCAGCCCGGCGAACCGCACCGCGACGAAGGCGAGGATCACGCCCGCGATGAACACGCCGAGCGAGCCGAGCAGCCGCGTCTCGAGCGGCCGCCCGAACGCGGCGCTCGAGAAGATCGTCTCGAAGTACAGCACGGCGTAGCCCATGCCGAACGCGGTGAGGAGGAAGAGCAGCGGCAGCGCGCCGGTGTGCCACAGCGGGTGGACCTTCGTGCCGGCGACGACGAGCAGCGAGCCGAGGCTCGACTGGTGCATCGTGGGGAGCACGAGCCCCAGCGCGATCACGAAGGGCAGCGCGCGCGAGAGCCGCGGCAGCCAGCGCGCCGCGAACGCCTCGCGCCGCAGATGCCTCCCGCGGGCCCAGCGCTCGAGCAGGGCCGGCGAGAGCTCCACGAGGAGCACCGCCAGGTACGCCATGATGCAGAGCGCGACCTCGAGGAGGATCGAGCTCGTGTTCCAGCGCCACGGCATGAGCGGGACCTTCCACAGCGCCCAGTAGCGGCCGACGTCGAACATGACCGCGATGCCCGCGACGGAGTAACCGAGCGCGCTCGTCAGGATCGCCGGCCGGACGAGCGGGTGATAGCGGCCGCGGTTCAGGACGAAGACGAGGAGCGCGATGGCGTACCCGCCGCTCGCGAGCCCGGTCCCCACCACCACGTCGAAGGCGATCCAGAGCCCCCACGGATAGCCGTCGTTCATCGCGGTGACCGCGCCGAGCCCCCGCGTGAACCGCACGACGCCGACCGCGGTCGCCGCGGCCCACAGGACCAGCATGACCTTGAAGGTCGGCGTGAGGAGCCGCCCTCCCACCGCGCGCGCTCCCGACGTCATGGCTCCTCCTCCCCGCCGCCGCTCGCGCGCCGGTTGCGCCAGGTGACCCAGGCGAGCGCCCCGAAGAGCGCCACCGGCGCGACGAAGCCCTGATAGATGCCGTGCTGGATCGTCTCGCCGAGCGCGGGCACCGGCTCCGGCCCCAGGGCTGGCAGGCCGAGCGCCGTGAACGGCAAGGCGGAGAGGACGAGCACGCCCGTGCCGCCCCCCTCGCGCTCGCCGTACACCCCGCCGCGGTAGCGCCCCGGCTCCGCGTCGAGCCGCCGGTGCGCCTCGGCGCGAAGCTCGGCGCGCGTGCCGAACACCACCGCGTCTCGCGGACAGGCCTCGGCGCAGGCCGCGCCCTTGCCCTCGCGCCAGCGGTGCCGGCAGAGCTCGCACTTCACGATGCGCGGCGTCGCGGACGACCACTGGAAGCGGGGCACGTTGAACGGGCAGGCCACCTGGCAGTAGCGGCAGCCGACGCAGCGGTCCACGTCGTACGCCACCACGCCGCGCTCGCCCTTGTGGAGCGCGCCGAGCATGCACACGGAGACGCAGGCGGGGTCCGCGCAGTGCATGCACTGCGCCTTCACGTACGCGTCGCCCGGCCCGTCGCCCGTTCGCTTGATGATCGTGAGCGTCCGGTCGTTCAGATCGAGCGGCGCGTCGTAGGGCGCGCCGTCCACGAGCTTCACGTCCTCCGGGAGGGCGTTCGCCTCGCGGCAGCGCGCGACGCAGCCGCGGCAGCCGACGCAGCGGGTCGAGTCGAAGAGGAGCCCGAGATCGTCCCCGTGCGGCGGCTTCGGGGCGCGGGCCGAGGCGGGCGCGGGGGCCGCGGCCAGCGCGGCGGCGCCGCCGAGCGTCCCGAGGACGGTGCGTCGGGAGACGGTCGGCATGGCCTACTCCTCCTTCGGCGGCTCCCGGGGCTCCTGCCCGGCGAGCTTGCGCGACGAGACGTAGCCCGCGGCGGCGAGGCCACCGACGAGGAGCCCAGCCACGCCCGCGGAGACCGCGCTCACCTCGCCGCGCTCCGGCGAGATCCCCGGGTACGCCATCGGTCCGGTCGGCTTCTGGACCTCGACGGTCGTGTGGAGCGGGACGCGGAACGCGATCTGCTGCTCGGTGCAGCCGACGCAGGGATGGCCGATCCCGATGGGCCAGGCGCCGGGCACCTCGCAGAACGGGAGGAGAGAGCAGTTCGCGTGCGTCTGCGGTCCCTTGCAGCCGAGCTTGTAGAGGCACCAGCCGTTCCGGTGCCCCTCGTCCCCGAACGTCTTCGCGAACCGCCCGGCGTCGAAGTGCGGCCGGCGCGGGCAGTCCTCGTGGATGACGCGGCCGTAGGCGAAGCTCGGCCGGCCCTTGCCGTCGAGCGCGGGGAGCGTGCCGAACGTCGCGAACTGGAGCACGGTGCCGAGGAGGTTGTAGGGGTTCGCCGGGCAGCCCGGCAGCGTCACGACGGTCTTCCCCGCCAGCACCTCCGGCGCGCCGGTCGCGCCGGTCGGGTTCGGCGCGGCCGACGGCACACCGCCCCACGACGCGCACGAGCCGATCGCCACGATCGCCCCGGCACGGCCCGCGACGGTGCGCGCGATCTCGAGCGCGGTGCGGCCTGCGATGGTGCAGTAGCGCCCGCCCTCGCGCGTGGGGATCGCGCCCTCGATGACGCACACGTACTTGCCGTCGTTCTCCGCCATCGCCTTCGCGAGCGCGTCCTCCGCCTGGACGCCGGCGGCGGCGAGGAGCGTCTCGTGGTAGTCGAGCGAGACGAGGTCGAGGATGAGCGCCGCGACGTCGGGGTGGCTCGTGCGCAGGAGCGACTCGGTGCAGCCGGTGCATTCCTGGAAGTGGAGCCAGATGACGGAGGGCTTCTTGCCCTTCGCCACGTCGTCCGCCATGCGCTCGCCCGCCCACGCCGGCAAGCCCACCGCCGCCGCGGCGGTGGTGCAGACCTTCATGAAGTCTCGCCGTGACAGCGAGGAGGTCTCCGCGACCGAGGTCGGGTGCGGCATCGCGCCCTCCTTCCCGCGGGGTGTCCGCGGATGGGTGCGATGATGGGCGCCGTTTTCCGACGCCAACCTTGACCTCCGTCACTCAACGCAAAGAACGCGCGCATTTGTTGCGTTCGTTCGGAATCTCGCGAGGTTGGGCAGTGCGCAAAAATGAGTAGAGCTGCGGATGAACCGCGCTGCCGGACACGACTCTGACCCCTTCGCGTCAGCGCGACGCGGGCGGCGCCGGCGGCCGATCGCCTCGTCACTCAGGCGTGCGCGCGCAGCCGCTCGGCCTCCGGCCGCCGCTCCGCGGCGCGGGCGACGCCGCTCAGGATGGGCAGCCGCTTCACGAGGACGACGTACAGCGCGACGCCTGCGGCGGCGAGGCCGACCGAGAACACGATCTCGGCGAGCGAGGGGAAGTAGCTCCACCCCATACCCGGCGTGAACGCTCCGAGGTAGACGTCGAACCGGTACATCGCCCCGGCCGCGACCGCGAGCTGGGCCGCCCAGAAGAGCAGGCCGGGGTCCTCGCGGTACGAGCGCCGGAGCACCCGCACCGCCGGATACGTGAAGAGGCCCAGCTCGACGAGGAACAGCACCCCGCGCCAGCCGGTGACGTGCCGCAGCGCGCCGCTCGCGGCGAGGTCCCCGACCCGGAGCGCGACGAAGGCGAACGAGAGGGCCGCCATGACGAGCGCGAGCGAGCCGCACAGCCGGACGTCCCGCGTGCGCCGCCAGGCGAGGTGCGAGAGCGTGTCGATCACGATCACGGCGCCGAAGCCCATGCTGAGGCAGGAGAGCAGGAACAGCGCGGGCAGCCAGCCCGTGTACCAGAGCGGGTGGAGCTTCGTCGGAGCGAAGAGGAAGAGCGCGCCGAGGGACGACTGGTGCATGAAGGGCAGCACGATCGCGAGCGCGAGGAGGAAGGGGAACATCCGCTGGAGGCGCGGCAGCACGCGCGCGGCGAGCCGGCCTCGCGCGCCCGGCGCGTCGCGCCAGCGCTCGAGCAGCACGGGCAGCACCTCGAGCCAGAGGACCGCGCAGTAGGCGACGACGCAGAGCGCGACCTCGAGGAGCACCGAGCGCACGTTCCAGCGCGTCGGGACGGCGAGCCCCCACACGCTCCACCAGCGGCCGAGATCGACGAGCACGGAGAGACCGGCGAGCGTGTAGGTGATCGCGCCGGTCAACACCGCGGAGCGCACGAGCGGGTGGTGACGGCCGCGGTTCGCGACGTGCGCGACGAGCGCGAGGCCGAGGGCGCCCGCGCCGACCCCGGTGAAGGTCACGACGTTGAGCGGCTTCCACAGCCCCCACGCGAAGCCGTCGTTCAGCGCGGTGATCGACCCGAGCCCGGCGAACAGCCGGATCGACACGAGGACCGACGCGGCGGCGGCGAGGGCGAGCGCGAGCTTCGTGCCGCGGGTGAGGAGCGGGCCTGCGACGGGAGCCACGGATGCGTGGGCCATGTTCCACCTCCCCGCTCCGGAGGGAGCGGTGAGGGGCCCGCAGCGGCGGACGGCCCCGGGCGGCTGCCGGCCCCGAGCCCTCCGCATCGCAAGGCCGGCGCCAAGGCGCGGACCGGCCGCGCGCCGCACCGAACGCGCGACTGGCGCGCGAATCCTTCACCCGGCGCCGCGCGCGAGCGAGGGGACCCGCCCCGGGCTGTTGCCGTGCTCAACGGCCGGCCGCGGGCAACCGCGCCGAAAGTCGAGGCGAATCGAGGATGACCGGCGGCGATCGCGAGGACCGTCGCGATTCTCCACGGCCGTCGAATCCGTGCACACCCTGGGGAGGGCCCGCTCACCTCTTGGACGGACCCGGACGCGGGAGCTCAGTCGCCGAACCCCGCCTGCGAGCTCGCCGGGTCAGCGCTTCGTCCGGCTCGCCGCCGCGCGCTTGTGGGCCGCCGCCGTCGCCGGCGCGGCTCGCTTCGGCGCCGCCGCCGGCGTCGTCGCCGCGGCGATCTTGCGGGGCGCGGCCGCCGGAGCAGCGGCCGCAGCGTTCCCGGCCGCCGCGAGGGTCGCCTTCCGATCGGGATCGATCTCCGGCGTGAGCAGGATCTCGATGCGCCGGTTGCGCGCGCGCCCGCTCGCGGTCTTGTTCGCGGAGATCGGATCGAACTGCGAGTGCGCCGCGGCGACGAGGCGGCGGCCGGGGACATGGGCGCGCTCCTCGAGGAATCGCACGACCGTGATCGCGCGCGCGGCGGAGAGCTCCCAGTTCGTCGGGAAGCGGTCCGCGAGCCGCGGGGAGATCGGCAGGTCGTCCGTGTGCCCGGACACCTGGATGCGCTTGTCGGCCAGGCGGGCGAGCACCGCTCCCACGCGGGAGAGCACCTCCTCGCCCTGCGTGGAGATCGACGCCTCGCCGACGTCGAAGAGGATCTCGTCGACCATGTCGACCTTGATCCGCCCCTGCTCCTGCGAGAGGCGGATGTTCCCCTTCTCGATCTCCGCCTTCATCTTCTCCTGGAGCTCGTCGAACTCGCCGCGGAGCGTCGCGATCTGCTCGTCCTTCGCCTGCACGTCCTGCGAGAGCTCGGCCTTCGCGGTCGTGAGCTCCTGCTTCTCGATCTCCGTCTGCCCGAGCCGCTGCGCGAGGTCCGCCCGCTGGGCCCGCGCGTCGTCGAGCTCGGCCCGGACCCCCTGGAGGCGCTGCGCCGCGGTGGCTGCCTCGTCGCGCGCGAGCTGGAGCCGGTAGAGGAGCCAGCCCGCGACGCCCGTGCCGGCGAGGAGCGTGAGGACGAGCAGCACCCACGGTGCGCGGCTCGGGCGCCTCGCCTCGACGCGGTCGAGCTCCATCACGTCGCGCGTGTCGAGCAGCTCCGCCTCCTCGAACTTCGGCATGCAGCGCTCCCTTTCGCCGGGGGAAAACGGAGGATTCTTCCACCGAGCGTCAGGAGGCGGGCAAGCGCCAGGGTGGCCGCGCCTACCACACGGCTTGTAGGCAAGGGCGTCCCGTGTCACGCTCGGTTCGTTGCGACACCCACGACCCGCGCCCACAGCGCGCCCCGACTCCCCGTCACCCACCGTCGCCGCCCGCGTCGCGCGCGCGCTGCTCGCCGCGGCCGGCTGGCGCACCGACATCCGCTGGCCGCCGGTCCCGCGCTGCGTGATCGTGGTGTACCCGCACACGTCGAACTGGGACTTCGTCGTCGGATACCTGGCCCGGCTCGCCTCCGCGCTCCCGGTCACCTTCGTCGGGAAGCACACGCTGTTCCGCTGGCCCTTCCGCGGGCTGCTGCGGCGGATGGGCGGCATCCCGGTGAACCGCGCCGATCCCGCCGGGATCATCGAGCTGCTCGAGGGCGAGCTCGCGCGCTGCGAGCGGCTGTTCCTCGCCATCGCGCCCGAGGGCACCCGCTCGTACACCGATCACTGGAAGTCCGGGTTCTACCGGATCGCGCTCGCGACCGGCGTCCCCGTCGGCCTCGCCTTCATCGACTACCGCACGCGCACCGTGGGCCTCTCGGAGTACCTGCCGCTCACCGGCGACGAGGAGGCAGACCTCGCGCGGATCCGCGCCTTCTACGCGGACAAGACCGCCAAGCACCCCGAGCAGGCGAGCGAGATCCGCTTCCGCTCCGCGCGAGCGCGCTGAGCCGCGGCCGCGGCCGCTGGATCTCCCCGGGCGACCGGCCGTGCGCCGGCCGAGCGACCTCACCGATGGGGAGACCGCCGCAGGGAGGTGCCACGCCCGCTCGCGCCCGTTACTCGGGGTGCACGACCCGTGTCATCCACGGAAGGAGCCGTTCATGATGAGCCCCGTTCGTTTCCTGGCGCTGCTGTCCCTCCTCGTCCCCATCGCCGTGCTCGGCCAGGGGGCGGGCACCCCGCCCGCGCCCACCCGCCCATCGCCCTCGACCCCCGAGCCCAGCACTCCTCCGCCCGGCAGCGCCGAGCCCGCCACCCCCGCGCCCGGCACTCCCGCGCCCGGCGCCGCCGAGCCCAGCGCTCCGGCGCCCAGCGCCGCAGAGCCCGCGCCGTCGCACGGGAAGGACATGGGCGAGGCGATGGCGGGCTGGACGCCGCGGAAGGTCACGCCGGCGCAGGAGAAGCAGGGCCAGACGCAGATCACGGCGCTCCTCAAGAAGCTGCAGCAGGCGAGCCAGAAGGGCGAGCTCGACGCGGCCGCCGCGCTCGTGGACTTCCCGGTGCTCATGGTCACCGACAACAAGGCCGGCGACGGCGTCGGCGGGCCGTGGAACGAGGAGCAGTGGCGGAAGATGATGGAGCCCGTCTACGGGAAGCCGATGAAGGACCTGAAGATGACTCACGCCCCGAAGATCTTCCTCGTCTCCGACGCGCTCGCGACGGTGGACGACAACTGGACGATGACGATGGGCAAGAAGAAGACCACCGGCCGCAGCGCGCTGCTCCTCGTCCGGAAGGGCGGGGAGTGGAAGATCAAGGCGATGATCGAGGGCGGCTGGGGGGACATGCCGGGCGTCTCCGAGGGGCAGGGCGCCCCGGCGGGGAGCGACACCGGCACGAAGTAGCGCACACGCTTTTCAGAGCGAGCGCGAGGGGCGCGGGCGCGGGGTTCCGCGCCCGTGCCTCCCTCGGGTCTCTTCCGGGAGGGGCGATCGAGCGAGCGCGGGAATGCTCGCCGTCGCCCGGGTGTAAGTGGTGCGTCGCAGCACCCACCCCCGAGGAGCCCACCTGATGTCCATGATCAAGCGCGACGATCTCGCCGCACCGCCGAACCCCATCGCCAACGGCCCCAGCGCGGCGCCCACCGGCTCGAGCGATCTGCTCCTCGGGGCGGGGGCCGAGTTCGAGGGGAAGCTGACGTTCCGGGGCACGGTCCGGATCGACGCGCTCTTCAAGGGATCGATCGTGACCAACGACGTGCTCGTCGTCGGCGAGCACGCGCGGATCGACGCCGAGATCACCTGCGGGACGGTCGTCGTCCTCGGGGAGGTGAACGGCGACATCCACGCGAAGACCGGCGTCGAGCTCCACCGCGCCGCGCGCGTTCGGGGCAACGTCGACACCGCCGCGATCGAGGTGCAGAAGGGCGCGCTGCTGCAGGGCTCGGTGAAGATGACGCCGGGCGGCTCGAGCGAGAAGCCCGCGCCCGTGAAGTCCACCCCCGCCCCCGCCCCGGCGAAGCAGTAGCGCCCCGCGGGCGCGTGCAGTGCACGCACCGTGTACGCGCCCGCAGCCGCGCGACCGGCCCCCGCGCCGGGTCGTGAACGTCCGCTGACGCCTCCCACGCGTCCCCACATTGACCGTCCGCTCACCGTCCCGTACGGAAGGGCGTTCACGATGTGAGAAGGGACGGCGTTCATGCGCGAGCTGGCGATCCACCCGCAGGCCCCCGGCACGGATGCGCTGCCGGTCGATGCCGCGTCGCTCTACCCGGAGCCCGATGGCTTCCTCGGCCGGCGCGCCAAGGCGCAGCGGGCGAAGCTCGTGGACGGCATCGCGGGCGTCCTCCGCACGGCGCTCGCGCCGGGCGAGACGATCCGCTACGCGGCGCGCGGCATGCGCTACTTCCTCTTCGAGTACGCGTTCGGCGGGGCCCCGGCGTACGTCCACAACATCACGGCGCTCGTGCTCACCGACCGGCGCCTGCTCCTCGTCCAGCTCGACGGCCGCGGCCGGCCCGGCGACATCAAGAACCAGGTCCCCCTCCCCGCCCTGCGCGGCGCGGGCCGTCACCTCCTGTCGGGCTGGCGCATCCGGCTCGCCGACGGCTCGTGCCTCAGGTTCGTGGGGTTGAGGGCCGCGGACCGCAAGCGGCTCGAGGCGCTCCTCCCGCCGGTGGACGGACCCAAGGCCGCGGAGCCCTCGCTCCAGCACCTCTGCCCCGCCTGCCTCGGCGTCGTCGCGGGACCCGTCGGCGCGATCGCGACGTGCCCCTCGCCCGCCTGCCGGATCCCGTTCCGCGATCCCGAGAAGGCGGCGCGGCTCTCGACCTGGGTGCCCGGCCTCGGCGACCTCTACCTGCGCCACCACCTCTTCGGCGCGCTCGAGTTCCTGGGCTCGATGGCCATGCTCGGCCTGGGGCTCGCGCTCCTCGCCGACGCGCTCGCGAACCGCGAGGCGGAGAGCCTTGGCCTCGCGGCGCTCATGCTCCTCTTGCTCATCGGCGTGCCGCGCGTGATCGACCGGCGTCTGACGCGCCACATGGGCAGGAAGGGGCTCGTCCCGCTCGCGCTGGCGCCGGCGCCCGGCGCCCAGGCGCGGAACCTCCCCTCCTTCCCCCGCTGGAGCCCGCTCCTCTTCGCCGCCGGCATCGCGATCGCCGGCGGGCTGCTCGCGCTCGCCGGAGGCGACCTCCGCCACGACGGCGCCGCGCGCGAGGCGAGCCGCCTCGCCTCGCAGGGCCGCTTCGACGACGCGCTCGCCCGCTGGCATTCGCTCGAGGCCGGGGGCGGCGTCGACGAGGCGCGCCGGATGCGCTTCGTGCTCGCGCTCATGGAGGCGGGCGATCTCGCCGACGCGGACCGCCTCCGCGGCGACCTCGACGGTACCCCGGTGGACGCGGGGCTCGTCGAGCGGCTCGAGGCGGCGATCGCGCGCGAGGACGCGGCGCTCACCGACTACGGCGAGGGCGTCGCGGCGCTCGTGAAGGGCGACGAGGCCACCGCCTGGCCGAGGCTCGATCGCGCCTTCGAGTACCTGCGCGGCGTGAAGCGCCCGCACCTCCCCGCCAGCCGCGCCGAGCTGCACGCGCACCTCGCCACCCAGCTCCTCGCGGAGCCGCTCGCGGACGGCGACGTCGCGGCCGCGCCCCGCTGGATCGACGGCGCCGCCGGCGCCCCCGCCGCGGAGCTCGCGGTCGTGAAGGCCGCCTACCACTCCGCGCGCGACGAGGCGGACGTCGCCCGCGCCGCGCTGGCGGGCGCGGACGTCCGGGCGCTCTCGGCCGACTTCCAGCTCCTCGCCCTCGAGGCACGCGCCCGGCTCGCCACGAGCGACCCCGCGCGCGCCGAGGTTCGCGCGGCAGCGCGGGCGCTCCCGCGCGAGCAGCTCTCCGAGGAGGACGCGCCGCGGCTCGACGCGCTCATCGGGGACGCGGAGTAACCCGCCGCCGGGCGGGGCCTCACCTCGCGGCGGCGCTCGAGCCGACCCGGGCCAGCGCGGGCGAGGTGCGCGAGGCGCCCACCTCGTCCGCGGGCCTCCTCCACCCATCGTCAATCCGCTGCGACGTCACGGTGCGTGATAGGATCCGCGGCCTCTCCGGAGAGGTCCCCATGCGCAAGAAGCTCCTCCTCGCCCTCCTCTCGCTCCCGCTCCTCGCCTTCGACTGCGGCGGCGGCGACTCGCAGCCCGCGCCCGGCGGTTTCGGCTGCAGCCTCCAGGTCCGCGGCGCCGTGACCGAGGACCTCTGGTGCATCGCGACCGCCTACGACTACTCGTCCATGCCGAGCATGCCGACGAACGAGTGGGTCTTCATGCTGGTCGCCTACCGGGGACAGCCGGTGGCGGGCAGCGCGCTGCCGGAGCCGGCTGCCCAGGTCGGGTTCTTCCTCACGGGCCGGCCGGCGCTGAACCAGCCGTACGGATGGTCCGCGACCGCGACCACGGTGGACAGCGGCACCGCCACGCGCGGCACGGGCTCGGTCCAGGCGGGCACCTACGCGGAGACGCACGAGGCGCTCGCCCCGCTCGATCCGCTCGACCCGAGCTCCGGCACGGGCGCACTCGCGACCCGCTTCACCGCCATCCCGCCGGCGGGCGCCACCGACGCGCAGGTGCTCGCCGTGCACGGCACGCTCGAGGGCACCCTCCCCGCGCTCGACGCCGGCGGCGCGCCGGTCACGATCCGGGCGACGTTCTGAGGTCAGGACCCGTTCCCTCACCGCCCCCGCCCCGTCGCGGTCGCGGCGCTCCCTGATCCGCCCGCTCGCGGCGCCCTACGGCTGGAGCACGGCGAGCGGGTCCCCCTCCACCACCAGCGCGCCCGGGTCCGCGGGATACGCGTCCCAGCCCTCGAGCGAGTAGCCGGCGGGGATCGCGTCGCCGAGGCAGCGGATCTCCCGCGGCGGCGTGCCGATGCCGTCGCCGTCCGCGTCCGGGTACAGCACCGTCCAGCGCCAGAGCGCCACGTCGGCGTCGTCGCAGTCGTTCCCGGCGACCTTCGCGCGGTAGGGATCGGGGAGCGCGGCGCCGGCGCAGAGGCTGCCCGCGGCGCGGGTGGTGAATCCGTCCCCGTCCTCGTCCAGCCCCGCGTAGGGGAGCACCTGCCAGCGGCCCCCGTCCTCCGCCGCGCAGTCCGTCCCCGCGGCGACCCAGTCTGCCGGGAGCGTGCCCGCGGTGCAGTACAGCACGCCTTGCCCCGCGCCGACGCCGTCGTGGTCAGCGTCGGCGTAACCCCACAGCGCGCTGTGAACCGAGGGGTCCGCGTCGTCGCAGTCGAAGGGCAGGGCGGACGAGGTGGCGTAGCCCGTCGGGACGGCCGTGCCGTAGCAGAGCGTGCCGGCCGACGAGACGAAGTGCCCGTCGCCATCGGCGTCGCGATACGTGTACGCGTACTCGCGCCACCGATCGCGATCGTCCGGGGCGCAGTCGCCGCCGGTCGCGAGGTATCCCGCGGGCAGCCGGCCGGTCGTGCAGAGCGCGACGGCGGCGCCTCCCCCGACGCCATCCGTGTCCGCGTCCGCGTACCCGTACATGGCGAGGTGTGTGGCCGCGTCCGCGTCATCGCAGTCGCCGTCTCCGCGCCAGCCGGACACGTTCGAGTACGGCCATGAGAGCCCCCATCCGCTGCACACCGTGCCGCTCTCGTGGGCGGTGTAGCCGTCCTGGTCGCGATCCACGTAAACGTACGAGAGCCGCTGCCAGCGCCCGCCGTCACCCTCGTCGCAGTCGCCGCCCGTCGACGCCCAGCCGGAAGGGAGCGCGTACCCTGCGCAGACGGTGCCCGCCGGGCCCCCGTGGCCGTCCAGGTCCGCGTCGGCGAACGCCTCCGTCCAGACGAACGCCGCCGGGTCCCCGTCGTCGCAGTCCTGGCCGCTCGCGTCCATGGCGTAGCCGGACGGGAGCGCGTCGCCGCTGCAGACGACGCCCACTCCGTGAGTCGTGACGCCGTCGCCGTCGGCGTCGCGGTACAGGTACGCTCGCTCGGTCCAGCGCGCGGCGTCGTCCGGCGCGCAGTCGGTCGCCGCGTCGGCCCAGCCGGGCGGGAGGGCCTCGCCCCGGCAGATCGTCGCGAGCGAGCCGCCGCCCCACCCGTCGCCGTCCGCGTCCGGATACGCCTCGCCGAGCATCCAGCGGCGGGCGTCGCCGTCGTCGCAGTCGCTCCCGTCGACCGCCCAGCCCGGAGGAAGCGCGTCGCCGGCGCAGGTCACCCCCTCGGTCGCCGCCCCCCAGCCATCGCCGTCCGCGTCGGGGTGGGCCGTCACGGGCCGCCAGACGCTCGGGTCCGCGTCGTTGCAGTCCTGCGCGCGCACGACGCCGTCGCGATCGGCGTCGAGGGTGGCGGGATCGGAGCTGCCCGCTCCGCCGCCCCCGCAGTGGACGGAGGCGGCCGCGAGCGCGGCGAGGATCCAGGGCGTGGCGCGCATGACTTCGTCGCGCGCGCCTAGGGCGTGGCCCGCGCGAGCTTGCACACGTTCAGGTTGTAGGTCGTGGATCCCTGGATCTCGAAGAGGAACTGGCCCGGTCGCGTCATCGCGAGCAGCGCCAGTCGTTCGCACGCCGCCACGCTGTCCACTCCGGAGGAGCTGGACAAAGTCATCGTGACGGTCTGCGGGGCGCTCTCGCCGTCCACCACCCCGGTCACCTTGATCGTGGTGGAGCGGATCTCCACCGCGTCCACGGCCACGAACACGTACCGAACCGGCGCCGTCTGCGCGAGCGCAGGCATCGCAGAGAGGAGCGCGGCCGCGCCCGCGAGGAGAAGCCGCTTCATGTGAGCCCCCGGAGCCGGCCCGGCGACCGGCACGCCTCGAGTGTGGACGCGATCCTTCCGTGATTCCACACGCACAGTCAATCCCCGCGGCGCTGCTGGGACACCCGGGCTCGGGCGCCCGGATCAGACCGGGGCGCCGCCGCGCACCTCGCGCCTGGCGAGCCGGAGGATTTCCTCCGGGATCTCGTCGAGATCGAGCTCGCGGGCCGCCGCGCCGCAGTCGAGCGCGGCCTTCGGCATGCCGTAGACCACGCAGGAGGCGGCGCTCTGCGCGGCGGTGTAGCCACCCGCGGCGCGGAGCAGCGCGAGGCCCTCGGCGCCGTCGCGGCCCATCCCCGAGAGGACGATCCCGCCGCCGCGCGGCCCGAGCTCGCGCGCGAGGGACGCGAAGAGCTGCGTGCCCGAGGGCCGGAAGCCGTGCACGGGCGGCTCGTCGGAGAGCCGCACGGTACGCCCCCGGACGCCGAGGTGCCGCCCGTCAGCGCCGAGGTGGACCGTGCCCGGCGCGAGCGGGGCGCCGTCCACCGCGAGCCCGACGGCGAGGGGCGTGAGCGAGTCGAGCCAGCGCGCGAGCTCCGCCTCGAACCCCGCCGCGATGTGCTGCACCACGAGCAGCGGGATGGGGAGATCGCGGGGGAGCCGCGCGAGGATGCGGGCGAGCGCCGCCGGACCCCCGGTGGAGGCCACGAGGGCGAGCACCTCCGGCGCCACGCCCGCCTCCGGCACGGTGACCCGGGCCCGCTCCGGCGCCGGGCGGCGCGGCTCCTCGCGGCGCGGCGCGGGAGGCGGCCGCGG
>NZ_JALCZC010000053.1:0-26982 GCF_022690805.1 Anaeromyxobacter sp. SG66 | reverse complement strand
CGCCTCGCGCGTGACCCGGCCGGTGGACGCGCTGCGCTCCGCCGCGCTGCGCGTCGCGGCGGGCGACCTCGGCGCGCGCGTCGAGGGCGTCGGCGCCTCCGGAGAGGTGGGCGAGCTCGTGCGCGCGTTCAACGGCATGACCGCCGATCTGGCCGCGAGCCGCGGCCGGCTCGCGCAGGCCGAGCGCATCGCCGCGTGGCGCGAGGTGGCGCGGCGGCTCGCCCACGAGATCAAGAACCCGCTCACCCCCATCGCCATGAGCGTCGAGACGCTGCGCGACGCGCACGCCCGCGGTCGGCGGGACTTCGGTGAGATCTTCGACGAGGGCACGCGCGCGATCGGCGAGGAGGTCCGGCGCCTGAAGCGCATCGTCGACGAGTTCAGCCGGTTCGCGCGGCTGCCCGCTCCCGAGCGGGCCGCGATCTCCCCGGAGGAGCTCGTCCAGTCGGTGCTCGCGCTCTTCCCGACCCCGCCCGAGGGCGTCGTCGTGGCGCGCGAGGTCGAGCCCGGGCTGCCGCCGGTGCTCGCCGATCGCGATCAGATCCTGCAGGTGCTCCTGAACCTCGTGGGGAACGCGCTCGACGCGATGCCGGCGGGCGGGACCCTCCGGCTCGCGGCGCGCCGCGCCGGCCCGGCGGTGGCGTTCTCCGTCTCCGACACCGGCCCGGGCATCGGCCCGGAGGAGCTGCCGCGCGTCTTCGAGCCCTACTTCACCACGAAGGAGGGCGGCACCGGCCTCGGCCTCGCCATCGCGCAGCGCATCGCGGAGGAGCACGGCGGCGCGCTCGAGGTCGCCTCCGTGCAGGGCGCGGGCGCGACGTTCACGCTGACGCTTCCGCCGGCCGCGTAGGTTTCAATCCCTCGGGTCAGCGAACGGGAGTCGCCTTCAACGCCGCCTTCCCGTCCTTCACGTACACCTGGAACCGGACGGTCCGGCAGGCGTACTTCGAGACGAGGGCCGCCTTGTTGGAGGCGAGCTTTTGGGCGAACCGCTCGAACGTGAGCCCGCCCGCCGCCTCCCCGCACTCGCCCCGCGTGCGGAGGAAGTCGGAGAAGACCTGACGCCAGTGGCCCTGCTCGTCGTCGCCGTCGGGGGCTGCGGCCTGGGCGGCGGCCTGCAGGAGCTCTGCGGGCGCCGCGAGCGGCTCTTCCGCGGGCGCCGGGGGAACGATCACGCCCGCGCGCGCCGCGTCCGCGTGCCCGGGGGCGGGCGCGGGAGGAGCCGGCGGCGCCGCGCTCGCCTCGGCCGCAGGAGCGAGCGGCTCGGGGGCGCGCAGCGGGAACTCGAACGCGGACGGGTCCGCCTCGGCGGGCCGCGCGGCGCGCGCGAAGAGATCCTCTGCGGGCGCCGGCGCCGCCGCGGGCGGCGTCGAGGCCGCCTCGGCGGCGCGGTTCAGCGCGGCGGCCACCGTCCCGAGCTGGCCGGCGAGCTCCGGCACGCGCGCGGAGAAGTCGCCCTTCTCGAGGCGCGCCGCCGCCGAGAGGAGCGACTCGGGGAGCATGGGGGCGGGCTCCGCCGCGCGGACGAGGACGCCGAACAGGCCCGCGAGCACGATCGCGAGCCCCAGCGCGCCGATCGCCTGCCACTGGAGGATCACGATGGGCGCGAGGCTCGAGGCGGTGGGAGCCACCGCGATCACCGCGGCCCCCTTCACGCCCTCGAGCGCCACCGAGCGGACGCGGTAGCCGGGCGCGGACGCGCCGAGGAGCGGCGCCCGGGGGAGCTTCACGGCGCTGACCCCGAGGTCCACCGGCCCGAGCCGGCCGGCGTCCGAGGTCACGCCGAAGATGCTCGCGGCCTTCACGATCGCGGCCTCGTCGGCGAGCGGGAGGATCCCGACGGCGATGGGCTTCGCCTCGGGCGCGACGAGCAGCACCGGCACCCTCGAGGCGGCGGCGATCCCGCGCGCGAACGCCTCGCCCACCGGCGCGAGCACGAGCACCCCGGCGCCGTCGCCCGCCGGCGCCGCGGCGGCGAAGAGGAGCTTGCCGCCGGCGCGGACGTGACCGCGCGGCGATCCACCCTCCACCGCGGCGCGGAGCAGCGCTGCGGCCTCGCCCGCCCCCGCCTCGCGACGCTCGAGCGTCTCGCGCGACGCGGCGATCACGGTGGTCCCCTCCGGCAACCGGAACCCGAGGGCGCGCTCCGCTCCGGCGAGCGCGGCCCGTGCGGCACGCTCCGTGACGAGCTCCGCGGCGGCGGGGTCCGACCCCGCGGGCGCGACGGCGCGCGTCCGGTGGGCCCGGGCGGCGGGGTCGGTCGCGGAGGCACCCCCGGAGGCGAGGGTCCCTGCGAGCGCGGGGTCGCGCGCGACGAGCGCGGCGGCGGCGGCAGCGTCGTGTGCGAGCGCGCTCTTCGCGGCCTCGGCGTGCTGGGCGGCGGAGGCGACGTCGGCGTCCACGGCCGCGAGCGCCTCCTCACGCATCGTGCGGGTATGGAGGTACACCGCCACGCCCGCCGCCGCGACGACGACGAGCGCGAAGAGCCAGAGCTTGAGCCGGTTCATTGCCCCTCGGCTTATAGGCCGGCGATCGGAGGGGTGTCAAACCGATGGCCCGATCGGCGATCGGGCGCTATCGCCCGGAAGGACTGGCGAAATCGGCGTTTCCACAGCGGTCGAGGACGCGGCGGAGCCCCGCCGCGAACTCGGGCGGCGGGGGGAGCAGCGACACGACCAGGTGGCCCTGCCGCTCGAAGTCGTAGAAGAAGCCGGGCTGCACGACGACGCCGTCCTCGAGGAGGTCGAGGCAGAGCGCCTCCTCGTCGATCGTCTCGCCGATGCGGAGCACCGCGCTCCAGCCGCCGGCGGAGGCGAGCACGTCCGCCGCCGCACCGCGGACCCCCGCGAGGGTGGCGCGGTTCGCCGCGAGCCGGACGCGGAGCGGCGCGAGGAAGCGCTCGCGCCCCGCCAGGAGCCCGGGCAGCGCGAGCTGCGCCGGCCCGGAGACGGAGAGGTACGCGTCCGAGACCACCTCGAGGCGAGCGAGGGCGGGCTCGACGCGGGCCGAAGGCCCCGCGACCGCGATCCAGCCGACCTTGAGCTGCGGGAGCCCGCACACCTTGGAGAGGCCCGACAGGTGGAACGCGAGCGCCTCGCGTTCGCCCGCAGCGACGCTCGGGCACGGCCGGAGCGCACTGTCGGCGAACACCTCGTCGCCGAGGAGCGCGAGATCGTTCGCGGCGCACAGCCGATCCAGTCCGGCGAGCTCCTCCGCGTCGAGCACCGCGCCCGTCGGATTGGCCGGCGAGACGACCACCACGGCGCGCGTCCGCGGCCCGATCGACGCCTCGAGCGCGGCGCGATCGAGGTGCCAGCTCCCGTCGTAGCGCATCGGGTAGCGGACGAGGCGGACCGCCTCGAGGTCGGCGAGGAGGTCGAGCAGCGGGTACGACGGCGCCGGCACCAGCACCTCGTCGCCGGGATCGCAGAGGAGCTTGAAGAGGAGCGCGTACGCCTCGCTCGTCGAGGCGGTGAGGAGGACCCGGCCCGGGTCCACCGCCGCGCCGCGCGCCGCGAGATAGCGCGAGACCGCCTCCCGCGCCGCGAGGAGCCCCTGCGGCGTCGGCTCGTAGGACGCGACGCGCGGATCGGCGAGCGCGGCGGTGAGCTCCGCCGGGTCCCAGGCGAGGCCGGCCCGGGTGGGATTCGACTCGGCGAGATCCAGGACCGGCCGGCCGCTCGCGCGGAGCGCGTCGGTGCGCGCCGCGAGCGCGTTGGCGGCGAGATCCCAGGCGGTGCGCGAGGAGAGCACGGCGGGATCCTACCGCGGGGCCGTCACGTTTCCGGCTTAGTTGACTCACTCCCGGGCCGGTCCTATGACCGCCGGCAACCGGGGAAAAGGCGCCCCGGTACTCTCCCCGGAGGCAACCTCATGAAGAGACTGGTCGTCGCGCTGGTCCTGCTCGCGCCCCTCGCCGCCGTGGCGGACGAGGGCATGTGGACGTACGACGCGTTCCCCAGCGACAAGGTGGAGAAGAAGTACGGGTTCCGGCCGAGCGACGCGTGGCTCGAGAACGCCCGCCTCTCCTCGGTGCGCCTCGCCGGCGGCTGCTCCGCGAGCTTCGTCTCCGAGGACGGCCTCGTGATGACGAACCACCACTGCGCGCACGAGTGCATCGAGCAGCTCTCGACCGCGCAGAAGGACTTCGTGAAGAGCGGCTTCTACGCGAAGACGCAGGCGGACGAGGTGAAGTGCCCGACCGTCGAGGTGAACCAGCTCGTCCAGATCAGCGACGTGACGCAGCGGGTCCGCGCCGCGACGAAGGGGCTCGAGGGCGAGGCGTACCACAAGGCGCTGCAGGGCGAGATGGCGCGGATCGAGAAGGAGTGCCAGACCTCGCCCGACCTGCGCTGCGACGTCGTGACGCTCTACCAGGGCGGCGTCTACGACCTCTACAAGTACCGCCGGTTCCAGGACGTGCGCCTCGTGTTCGCGCCCGAGTTCGCCATCGCCTTCTTCGGCGGCGATCCCGACAACTTCATGTTCCCCCGCTACGACCTCGACGTGTCGTTCCTGCGCGTCTACCAGGGCGGCAAGCCCGCGAAGATGAAGAACCACTTCCGCTGGTCGCAGAAGGGCGCCGAGGCGGGCGAGCTCACGTTCGTCTCCGGCCACCCGGGCGGCACCGACCGCGCGCTCACCGTGGCCCAGCTCGCGATGCAGCGCGACGTCGTGCTCCCGGACCGGCTGCAGAGCCTCGCGGAGCTGCGCGGCCTCCTCACGGGCTTCCAGATGCTCGGCCCCGAGCAGAAGCGCATCTCGAACGCCCACCTCTTCTACGTGGAGAACGGCTACAAGGCGCTCCGCGGCCGGTTCCTCGCGCTCCAGGACCGCGCCTTCTTCCGGTCGCTCGTCGCGAACGAGGAGGCGCTGAAGGCGGCGCTCGCGAAGGATCCCCGCGGCAAGGACGCGCTGCCCGCGTTCGACGCCATCGCGAAGGCGCAGGACCGCGTGCTGCAGCTCCGTGACGAGTACAACTCGCTCGAGGGCGGGTTCAGGAACAGCACGCTGTTCGCCATCGCGCGCGACCTCCTCCGCGGCGCGGCGGAGCGGCAGAAGGCGAGCCCGGACCGGCTCCGCGAGTTCCGCGACTCGAACCTGCCCGCGCTCACGCAGGAGCTGTTCAGCGAGGCGCCCATCTACCCCGAGTTCGAGACGCTGCTGCTCGGGCACTCGCTCTCCAAGATCCGCGAGCGGCTCGGCCCCGATCACCCGGTGATGAAGAAGCTCCTCGGGAAGGAGTCGCCGCAGGAGGTCGCGAAGCGCGTGGTCGAGACGACCAAGCTCCGCGACGTGGCGGTCCGCAAGCAGCTCTGGGAGGGCGGCGAGGCGGCCGTGAAGGGTGCGAACGACCCGCTCCTCGCGCTCGCCGCCGCCATCGACCCCGACGCGCGCGCCGTCCGCAAGACGTTCGAGGACGAGGTCGAGTCGGTCGTGCAGAAGAACCACGAGCGGATCGCGGAGGCGCGCTTCGCGGTCCAGGGGCGCACCACCTACCCCGACGCGACGTTCACGCTCCGCCTCTCGTACGGCGCGGTCGAGGGCTGGACCGAGAAGGGCAAGACGGTCGAGCCGTTCACGACGTTCGCCGGCGCGTACGAGCGCGCCACCGGGCGCGATCCCTTCGCGCTGCCGGAGAGCTGGCTCGCCGCGAAGGACCGGCTGAACCTCCAGACCCGCTTCGACTTCGTCACCTCGAACGACATCATCGGGGGCAACTCGGGCTCGCCGGTCATCAACAAGGACGGCGAGATCGTCGGCCTCGTCTTCGACGGCAACATCCAGTCGCTCGGCGGGGACTACGGCTTCGACCCGGCGGTGAACCGCACCGTGGCGGTCCACTCGGACGCGCTCATCGAGGCGCTGACGAAGATCTACGGCGCCGATCGCGTGGTGGCGGAGCTCCGTCCGCCCGCGAAGAGCGGCAAGGCGCAGAAGCCGGCGCGCGCGGCCCGCAAGTAACCGAACCGAGCCGTGCTGGACCTGGCCCGGGTGCCCTCCATGAGGCACCCGGGCCCTTCCTTTTCGGGGCCGGCGGTCGCCCCGCCCTGCTATCCTCCGCCGCCTCTTACGGCCCCATCCGCCACGAGACCGACATGAACCCGACCCCCGCCCCCACCGGCGCCCTGGACCGCTTCTTCGGCCTCACGGCGCGCGGCACGACGGTGCGCCGCGAGATCCTGGCCGGCGCCACGACGTTCGTGACGATGGCGTACATCGTCTTCGTGAACCCGGCGATCCTCGGCGGCGTCGCCGACGCGACCGGCGCGAAGCTCTCGCAGCCCGCCCTCCTCACCTCGACCGCGCTCGTGGCCGCGCTCATGACCCTGGCGATGGGCGTGTTCGGGAACCTGCCGCTCGCGCTGGCGGCGGGGATGGGCCTGAACTCGGTCGTGGCGTTCCAGCTCGTCGCGGCGCGCGGCCTCACCTGGCCCCAGGCGATGGGCGTCATCGTCGCCGAGGGTCTCGTCATCACCGCGCTCGTCGCCACCGGGCTCCGCCAGGCGGTCGTCCGCGCCGTGCCGATGAGCATGAAGCGGGCGATCGGCATCGGCATCGGCCTCTTCCTGGCCATCATCGGGTTCGTCGACGCCGGGTTCATCTCGCGCAACGTGGCGGACCCCGTGCCCGTCGCGCTCGGACAGGCCGGGCACCTCAGGGGCTTCCCCGTGGTGCTGTTCGCGCTCACCCTCGTGTTCACGGGCTGGCTCATCGCGCGGAACACCCGCGGCGCGCTGCTCATCGGGCTCGGCGCCTCGACCGCCATCGCCATCGCGGCGAAGGCGATGTTCGGCGGCGCGGCCGGGTTCAAGCCGTGGGAGGTCGTGCTCCCGACGTCGCCCTTCGCGCTGCCGGACTTCGGGCAGCTCGGCCACTTCGACTTCGGGTTCATCCACGTGCTCGGCGGCGCCACCGCGGCGCTCGTCGTCTTCTCGCTCATGCTGTCCGACTTCTTCGACACGGTCGGCACGGTCGTCGCGGTCGGGCAGGAGGCGAAGTACCTCGACGAGCGGGGCAACTTCCCGCGCCCGGGTACGGTCCTCCTCATCGACTCCCTCGCGGCGGTCGTCGGCGGTGCTGCCGGCTCGTCGTCGGCGACGACCTACGCCGAGAGCGCCGCCGGCGCGGCCGCCGGCGGACGCACCGGGCTCACCTCCGTCGTCACGGGCGCGCTGTTCGCGCTCTGCCTCTTCATCTCCCCGCTCGCGGGCGTCGTCCCGCCGCAGGCGACCGGCGCGGTGCTCGTGCTCGTCGGCTTCCTCATGATGCGCGACGTCGGGGCGCTGCCCTGGGAGGACCCGACCGAGTCGATCCCGGCGTTCCTCACCTTCACGGTCATGCCGTTCACCTACTCGATCACGAACGGCATCGGCGCCGGGTTCGTGTCGTTCGTCCTCCTGAAGGTGCTCCGCGGCCGCGTCCGCGAGGTCCACCCGCTCATGGCGGGGGCGGCGATCGCGTTCCTCGTCTACTTCGCGATCGGCTAGCGAGAGCGAGGACGCCCGCCGCAGGCCCGGGATCGTGCGCCGCAGCTAGGCGTCGCGCGGGACCGCGATCATCCGCTCCAAAGCCCTCCGCGCGCCCTCGGCGACGTCCAGCGGGACGTCGATCGCGTGCTTCCCGTGCTGGAGCGCGTCGCGGATCATGACGAGGTCGATCATCTTCATGTACGGACAGTGCATCCGGCACCCGATGCAGCCGTCGGCGACGATGAACTCCTTGTCGGGCCAGCGCTTCTTCATCTGGTAGACGATGCCGTGCTCCGTCGCGACGATGAACGTCCGCGCCTCGGGGTGCTTCTCGACCGCGCCGAGCATGGCGGTCGTGGAGCAGACCTCGTCGGCGACGTCGATCACGTCGGCGCGGCACTCGGGGTGGGCGATGACGATGGCCTCCGGCCGCGCGTCCTTCACCCGGTTCACGTTCGCGGAGCGGAGCACGTCGTGCACGGGGCAGCAGCCGTCGTAGACGACGATCTCCTTCTCCGGCACCTTCCCCTTCACCCAGTTGCCGAGGTTCCGGTCCGGCGTGAAGAGGATCTTCCGCTGGGGCAGCGAGCGGACGACCGAGGCCGCGTTCGCGCTCGTGCAGCAGATGTCGGAGAGCGCCTTCACCTCCGCGGACGAGTTCACGTAGGTGACGACCGCGTGGTCCGGGTAGCGCTCCTTCCAGTCCTCGAGCGACTCCGGCGTGATCGAGTCCGCGAGCGAGCAGCCCGCCGAGAGGTTCGGCAGGAGCACGCGCTTCTCCGGCGCCAGCACCTTCGCCGACTCCGCCATGAAGTGGACGCCGCAGAACAGGATCGTGGACTGCGGGACCTTCTTGCCGGTGATCGCGAGCTGCAGGGAGTCGCCGACGTGATCGGCGATCTTCTGGACCTCGGGGAGCTGGTAGTTGTGCGCGAGGATGACCGCGTCCTTCTCCTTCGCGAGCGCGCGGATCTCCTCCTCGAGCTCGCGCACGTCGTCCTCCGGGAGGTCGCTGCCGGACTCGGGGCTCGCGACGGGGTCGTGGATGGGGAAGGCGGGGAGGGTCATTCTTTCACCCGGGCGCCGCGCGCGGGCTTGATGTCGCCCGTGCCGGCGGGAAAGAGACGCCAGAACTCGCGGCGGACGAGGCCGACGAGCGTCGCGGACTTGGAGAACCCGTGGTAGCGGGCGACGGCGTCCAGCATGGCCGTGTCCTCGTCCGTCGCCGAGAAGCTGCGGACCTTCGCGGCGCGCCCGTTGGTCTTCCTCGTCATCATTCAGGAACTATTATATAACTCTTGCGTAGCGACCACAACCCGCCCCGTGAAGCTCGCCGTCACCACCCCGCTCCGCCCCTCCCCCGCCGAGGAGGCCTCCGCCCGCGCCGCCGCGGCGCGGCACGGCCTCCTCTTCTGCGCCCGGGGAAACCGCTCGCTCGACGCGGTGCGCGCCGAGGCCGGGGCGGACGCGCTGCTCGTCCTCTCGGCACGCCACGCCGCGCTGCGCGTGGACGGGGCGGAGCACGTCTGGTCGCCCGGCATGGGCGCCCTCCGCGCGAAGCGCGTCGCCGCGGCGGCCCGGGGCGAGGACGCGGGGCCGCCGGATCCGTTCCTCGCGGCCGCCGACGTCCGCCCGGGCGACGCGATCCTCGACTGCACCCTCGGGCTCGGCGCGGACGCGCTCGTCGCGGCGGTGGCGGTGGGTCCGGACGGCCGCGTGGTCGGGCTCGAGGCATCGCCGGCGCTCGCGGCGTGGGTCGCCGAGGGGCTCGCCCGGCACGCGGACCCGGCGGCGCGCCGGATCGAGGTGCGCCCGGAGGAGCACGCCGTCGCGCTCGCCGCGCTGCCGCCCCGCAGCTTCGACGTGGTGGTGTTCGACCCGATGTTCCGCCACGCGCGCGCCGAGCCCGGCGGCTTCGACCTCGTCCGCCGGCTCGCCGAGGGGCGCCCGCTCGCGCCCGACGCGATCCTGGCCGCGCGCCGCGTGGCGCGGCGCTGGGTCGTGGTCAAGGACGGCGCGCCCGGCTGGGACCTCGCGCGCCTGGGGCTCGTTCCGCTGCCGAGCGCGCGCGGGGCGCACCGGTATTACGCGCGGCTCGGGGGCCTCTGACCGGGCGCTGCGCCTTCGCCCCTGCCCGCCGGATCCGCGCGCCGCCGAGGGCGCCTCACCGCCGCGAGGGCGCCCGCGGGCTCGCTTCGCTCGCGCGTCGCGCATCCGCGCGTTCGCCCTCGATGAAGAAAGGCCGGACGCCCCTTCGGGCGCCCGGCCTGTCTCGTCGCGGCTCGCGGACGGCGCGGTCCTAGGCCTGCGCCGCCGTCTCGGCGTGCTCGTGCGGCTCCTCCGGCGAGTGCCGCAGGAACGTCTCCGGGTGCTCGAGGACGAGCGCCTCGCGCAGCACCTCGTCGGCGCTCTCCACGGTGACGATCTGCAGCCGCTCGCGGACCATCTTCGGGATGTCGCGGACGTCCTTCGCGTTCTCCTTCGGGATGAGGACCTTCTTGATCCCGCCGCGGTGCGCCGCGAGGACCTTCTCCTTGAGCCCGCCGATCGGCAGGACGCGCCCGCGCAGCGTGATCTCGCCGGTCATGGCGACGTCCTTGCGGACCGGGAAGCGGCAGAGCGCGGAGACGAGCGTCGTCGCCATCGTGATGCCCGCGGACGGACCGTCCTTCGGGATGGCGCCCTCGGGCACGTGGACGTGGATGTCCACGTTCTCGAGGAAGCGCTTGTCGAGCCCGAGGAGATCGGCGCGCGAGCGGACGTAGCTCATCGCGGCCTGGGCGGACTCCTGCATCACCTCGCCGAGCTTCCCGGTGATCATGAGCTTGCCCTTGCCGGGCATCACCTGGGCCTCGACGGTGAGGAGCTCGCCGCCGAGCTCGGTCCAGGCGAGGCCGGTCGTCAGGCCGATCTGGTCCTCCTCCTCCGCGGTGCCGTACCGGAACCGCGGCGGGCCGAGGTACTTCTGCACGGCCTTCTCGGTGACGACGTACTGCTTGCCGTCGAGCGAGCCGCTCTTCAGGACGTCCTTCGCGATCTTGCGGAACACCGAGCCGATCTCGCGCTCCAGCGAGCGGACGCCGGCCTCCTTCGTGTACTTGTGGATGAGGGCCTTGAGCGCGCGCCGCCTCCACTCGACGGGGACGTTCTCGAGCCCGTTCACCTCGCGCTGCTTCGGGATCAGGTAGCGCTGGGCGATCGAGAGCTTCTCGAGGTCGGTGTACCCGGCGATCCGGATGACCTCCATGCGGTCCTGCAGCGGCCCGGGGATCCCGCCCATCGTGTTGGCCGTGCAGATGAACATGACCTTGGAGAGGTCGTAGTCGAGATCGAGGTAGTGGTCGTTGAAGCTGTAGTTCTGCTCCGGGTCGAGCACCTCGAGCAGCGCGGCGGAGGGATCGCCGCGGAAGTCGGTGGACATCTTGTCCACCTCGTCGAGGAGGAAGACGGGGTTCCCCGAGCCCGACTTCTTGAGCGACTGGATGATCTTGCCGGGCAGCGCGCCGATGTACGTGCGCCGGTGGCCGCGGATCTCGGCCTCGTCGCGGACGCCGCCGAGGCTGATGCGCACGAACTTGCGGTTCATCGCGCGCGCGATCGAGCGCGCGAGGGAGGTCTTGCCGACGCCGGGCGGCCCGACGAAGCAGAGGATGGGGCCGCGGATCTTCTCGACGAGCTTCTGGACGGCGAGGTACTCGAGGATGCGATCCTTCGGCTTCTTGAGCCCGTAGTGATCCTCGTCGAGGATCCGCTCGGCCTCCGGGATCTCGAGCTTGTCCTCGGTGTACTCGTACCAGGGGAGCGAGAGGATCCAGTCGATGTAGTTGCGCACCACCGTGGCCTCGGCGCTCATCGGGCTCATCATCTTGAGCTTCTTGAGCTCCTTCTTGGCCTTGAGGGTGGCCTCCTTCGACATCTTCTTGTTCTTGATCTTCTCCTCGAGCTCCTGGATCTCGTTCTTGAACTCGTCGCGCTCTCCGAGCTCCTTCTGGATCGCCTGCATCTGCTCGTTGAGGTAGTACTCCTTCTGCGTCTTCTCCATCTGCTTCTTGACGCGCGTCCGGATCTTCTTCTCGACCTGCAGGATCTCGATCTCGCCCTGCATGAGCTCGTAGAGCTTCTCGAGGCGCTTGGTGGGCGACTCGGTCTCGAGGATCGACTGCTTGTCGTTCAGCTTGAGGGAGAGGTGCGCGACGATCGTGTCGGCGAGCCGGGCCGGGTCGTCGATCGACGCGACGCTGGTCAGCATCTCCGGCGGGATCCGCTTGTTGAGCTTGACGTAGGCCTCGAACGTCGACTGCACGGAGCGCATCAGCGCCTCGAGCTCGACGGTCCTGTCGCTCGTCTCCTCGATCTCGTCGGCCTCGGCGAGCAGGAACCGGTCGGAGTCGAGGAAGCGCCGCACGCGCGCGCGGAGCTTGCCCTCCACGAGCACCTTCACGGTGCCGTCGGGGAGCCGCAGCAGCTGGATGATCGTGCCGATGGTCCCGACCGCGAAGATGTCGTCCGAGGAGGGCTCGTTCGTCTTCGCCTTCTTCTGGGCGCAGAGGAGGATGGTCTTGTCATGGGCCATCGCCTCCTCGAGGGCCGCGATGGACTTCTGCCGGCCGACGAACAGCGGCACCACCATGTGCGGGAACACGATGATGTCGCGGAGCGGGAGGAGCGGCAGGCTGCGGCTCTTCTTCCCGTCCCTCTTGCCGTCGTCGTTGCGCGAGAAGATGGGCACGTCGTTCTGCTCCTTGGAGCCAAGCGGGGGAACCCGCCGGCGGTTCGAGATTTCTACCACCATGTAACAGCGAACCGGCCGGGCTTCTTCGAGCCGAACCGTGCGCACCGCACAGGGACTTCGCGTGCCCGGCCGGGCACGCCGCGAGCGCTCCCGCAGGCACCTGGCGGGGCAGCGCGTGCGGGGCGAGCCGCTCCCCTCCGTGGCGGCGCGGAGGCGACCCGCCCCTGAACGGCGCGCACGCCGGTGCAATTCCCGCGCGGGTCCCGCGCACCGCCGGGCAGCCGTGCCTCCGCCCCGGCGGCGCGCCACCGCCCGCTTGGCGCCCTGGCTGCCGGGCAGATAGAACCAGGGGCGATGACCTTCGCCGAGGCCACCGCCCTCCTCCGCGCCTCCGAGATCGGACGGCGCACCCTCGTCTCGACGCCGTTCGGCGCGCGGCTCGTGACCTACGCCGACCTGACCGCCTCCGGCCGCGCGCTCTCCTTCGTCGAGGCGCGCATCGCCGCGGCGCGGCCGCTCTACGCGAACACGCACACCGCGATCTCCACCACCGGCCGCACCATGACGCGCCTGCGGGAAGACTCGCGCCGGGCGATCGCCCGCTGCGTGAACGCCTCCGCCGACGACGTGGTGCTCTTCGTGGGGAGCGGCGCGACCGCAGCGGTGAACAAGCTCGTGGGCCTGCTCGGCCTGCGCGTGTCGGAGCCGCTGGAGCGCCGCTACGGCCTCTCGCGCGCGATCCCCGACGACGAGCGCCCCATCGTGCTCGTCTCGCCATACGAGCACCACTCGAACGAGCTGCCGTGGCTCGAGTCCGTCGCGGACGTCGTGGAGGTGGAGCTCGACGTCGCGGGGCGCCTCGATCTCGACGACCTCGCCCGGAAGGCCCGGGCGCACGCCGGCCGTCCGCTCCGCGTCGGCGCCTTCTCCGCCGCCTCGAACGTGTCCGGGGCGCTCTCGGACGTGCCGGCGATCGCGCGCGTCCTCCACGCGCACGGCTTCTTCGCCTGCGCCGACTACGCGGCGGCGGGGCCCTACGTGCCCGTCGACATGCACCCCGCCGATCCGGCCGAGCGGCTCGACGCCATCTTCTTCTCCACCCACAAGTTCCTGGGCGGGCCGGAGGGCTCGGGCGTGCTCGTCGCTCACCGCGAGCTGTTCCGCAGCCGCGCACCCGAGCGGCCGGGCGGCGGCACCGTGGACTACGTCGGCCCCGGCGAGGCGCCGGCGAAGGCGGCGCACGCGCGCCTCTCGGTGGACTACACCCACCGGCTCGCCGAGCGGGAGGAGGGCGGGACGCCCGACATCCTGGGCGACGTCCGCGCGGGCCTCGCGTTCCTGGTGAAGGAGCTCGTGGGACCGGAGCGCATCCTCGCCCACGACCTCGCGCTCGGAGAGACCGCCTGCGCCCGGTTGCGCCGTCACCCGCGCGTCCGGCTCTACGGGCCCTCCGGCGGGCCGCGCCTGCCCATCCTGTCGTTCAACGTCGAGGGGCTCCACCACGGGCTCGTCTCGACCCTGCTCGACGATCTGTTCGGCATCCAGAGCCGCGCGGGCTGCTCCTGCGCCGGGCCGTACGGGCACCGGCTCCTCGGCATCGGCCCGGACCGCTCCGCCGAGTTCCGGCGCGCGATCGCCGCGGGGGTGCAGGCGTTGAAGCCCGGCTGGGTCCGGATCTCCCTGCCCTACCACGCGACCGCCGAGGAGGTGGACTTCCTCCTCGCCGCCATCGAGCTCCTCGCCGACGAGGGCGAGGCGTTCGTGCCGCTGTACCGGCTCGGCTGGATGGACGGGAGCTGGCGGCTCGTCGAGGCACCGCCCCCGGATCCACGCCCGGTGGATCTCGACGTCTCGACGCTGCCCGAGCTCGCGGCGCCTGCCGCGCCTGCGGAGCCGCCCCTCTCGGACGAGGAAGCGGCCGCGCTGCGGCGAGGCTACCTCGCCGAGGCGCGCCGGCTCGCGACCGAGCTGCGCGCGCGCTGGGCGGCGGCGCCGCCGCGCTGGAACACGCCGACCGGCGACGCGCTCGCCGATCGCCTCGCGTGGTTTCGGTACGTCCACGCGAACGTCTGAGACGCGAACGGGGCCGCCCGGAGGCGGCCCCGTCGAGGAGCGGGCGCGGCGGCAGGGCCTACGCGCTCTCCGCCTCCTTCTGCATCACGACGAGCGGCGCCTCCTTCTTGTCGATCACGTCCTCGGAGATCACGATCTCGCGGACGTTCCTGCGGCTCGGCACGTCGTACATGATGTCGAGCATCGCGCTCTCGAGGATGGCGCGCAGGCCGCGGGCGCCGGCCTTGTTCTTCATGGCCGCGCGCGCGATCGCCTTGAGCGCGCCGTCCGTGAACTTGAGCGACACGCCGTCCATCTCGAGCAGCTTCTTGTACTGCTTCACGAGCGCGTTCCGCGGCTTCGTGAGGATCTCGATGAGCGCCGGCTCGTCCAGCTCCTCGAGGCTCGTGATGACCGGGAGCCGCCCGACGAACTCGGGGATCATCCCGAACTTGAGCAGGTCGTCCGGCTCCACCATCGCGAGCAGCTCGCCGATGTTCTTCTCGCTCCTCGAGGTGACGTCGGAGCCGAAGCCGAGGCTGCGCCCGCCGGAGCGGCGCTCGATGATCTGCTCGAGGCCGCAGAAGGCGCCGCCGCAGATGAAGAGGATGTTCGTCGTGTCGACCTGCAGGAACTCCTGCTGGGGATGCTTCCGGCCGCCCTTCGGCGGGACGTTCGCGACGGTGCCCTCGATGATCTTGAGGAGCGCCTGCTGGACGCCCTCGCCCGAGACGTCGCGGGTGATGGAGGGGTTCTCGCTCTTGCGGGCGATCTTGTCGATCTCGTCGATGTAGACGATGCCCTTCTGCGCCCGCTCGATGTCGTGATCGGCGGCCTGCAGCAGGTTCACGATGATGTTCTCGACGTCCTCGCCGACGTAGCCCGCCTCGGTGAGCGTCGTCGCGTCGGCGATCGTGAACGGGACGTTCAGGATCTTGGCGAGCGTCTGCGCGAGCAGCGTCTTGCCGGAGCCGGTCGGGCCGAGGAGCAGGATGTTGGACTTCTGCAGCTCCACGTCGTCGATCGAGACCCGGCTCTCGATGCGCTTGTAGTGGTTGTGAACGGCGACGGCGAGCGTCTTCTTGGCCCGCTCCTGCCCCACCACGTACTCGTCGAGGATGGTCTTGATCTCCGACGGGCGCGGCACGCGCAGCTTCTGCTCGCGCTTCTCCTCGCCGGCGATCTCCTCCGCGATGATGTCGTTGCAGAGGCCGATGCACTCATCGCAGATGTAGACCGTCGGTCCCGCGATGAGCTTCTTGACCTCTTTCTGCGACTTTCCGCAGAAGCTGCAGCTCAAGGTCTCGCGCTTCTCCAAAGCCTACCTCCTCGTCACGAGCACGCTCACCCGGCTGCTGCCCCTCGGGGTACCCCGGCGCGACGCCCTCTGAATATTACTGCGACTTCTTCTCCATCGCCTTCGGCTTGTGCACGATGACGTCGTCGATGAGGCCGTACTCCTTGGCCTCGCCGGCCCCCATGAAGTAGTCGCGATCGGTGTCCTTCTCTATGCGCTCCAGCGCCTGGCGGGTGTGCTTCGCGAGGATGTCGTTCAGCTTCGCCTTGAGCCGCAGGATCTCTCGCGCCTGGATGTCGATGTCGGTTGCCTGGCCCTGGAAGCCGCCCATGGGCTGGTGGATCATGATGCGCGCGTTCGGCACGGCGAACCGCTTGCCGGCCGCCCCCCCGGCGAGGAGGAACGCGCCCATGCTCGCCGCCTGCCCGAGGCAGATCGTGGACACCTGCGGCTTCACGTACTGCATGGTGTCGTAGATGGCGAGGCCGGAGGTCACCGAGCCACCCGGGCTGTTGATGTAGAGGCTGATGTCCTTGTCCGGGTCCTCGGACTCGAGGAACAGGAGCTGCGCGATGACGACGTTCGCGACGTCGTCGTCGATCGGCGTGCCGAGGAAGACGATCCGGTCCTTGAGCAGGCGCGAGTAGATGTCGTAGCTGCGCTCGCCGCGGTGCGTCTGCTCGACGACGTACGGCATCGGGATGTAGGGCATGGCTTTGACCCCGTTCTCAGGCGGACTGGATGTTGGCGGACGAGGACAGCAAGGCGAGCGCCTTGTCCTCCCGTACCCTGTTCTTTAGTGCTTCCCGCGCGTCCTTGCCGCGCATCTGCTGCTGGACCTTCGCAAGGGGCGCCCCGAGCTCCTCCGCGATGCGGGCGGCCTCGGCCTGCAAGTCCTCGTCCGTGACCTCGAGCTTCTCGGTGTCGGCGATCGCCTCGAGGAGGAGCGCGCCCCGGACCTGGAGCAGCGCCTGCTCGCGCATGTCCGCCCGCATCCGGGCGAAGTCGAGCTCGAGCTTCCGGATGTCGATCCCTGAGCGGGCGAACCGCTCGGCCGCACCCTCCAGCATCGCGTCGATCGCGCGCTCCACGAGCGCGGGGGGCACCTCGAACTCGTTCTTCTGGAGCGCCGCCTTGACGAGCGCGTCCTTCAGCTCGCTCTCGGCGCGCCGCTTCTCGCGCTTCTCGAGATCCGCGCGGATGCGCGCGCGGAGCGCGTCGAGCGTCTCGATGCCCTCGATGCCGACCTCCTTGGCGAGCGCGTCGTCGAGCGCGGGGAGCTGGCGCGTCCTGAGCGCCTTCAGGGTCACCTTCATGTGGGCGACCTTGCCGCGGAGCTCCTCCACCCGGTGGTCCTCGGCGAAGGGCTCGTCGATCTCGACCGTGTCGCCGAGCTTCTTGCCCTTCAGGGCCTCGAGGTTCCCGTCGGAGATCGCGCCCGGCGCGATCTTCACGGTGACGCCCTCGGCCTTGCCGCCCTCGAACGGCTTGCCCTCGATCGTCCCCTCGTGGTCGATGACCGCCCAGTCGCCCTCCTGAGCCTCGAACCGGCCCTCGACCGGGACGAGCTGCGACATCGACTCCTGGAGGCGCGTCAACTCGTCCGACACCATCGAGTCGGTGACCTCCGGCGGCTTCCGGGTGACCTCCAGTCCGCGGTAGTCCTTCGGCTCGATCCGGGGCTTCACCTCGACCCGCGCGGTGTAGCGGACCGGCTTGCCGTCCTGGACCCCCTCCGACACGGAGACGTGCGGCGGCGCGACGAGCGGGATGGACTCCACCTTCACGGCCTCGGAGAACGTCTGCTGGACGATCTTCTCGAGGACCTCGCTCTCGACCTCGGCGCGGAACTGGCGCTCGAGCACCTTGCGCGGCGCCTTGCCGGGGCGGAACCCGCGGAGCTTCACGCGACGCCCCAGCCCGACGTACGCGCGCTCGAGCTCCTGGGCGACGCGGTCGGGATCGACCTCGATGCTGACCTTCCTCTCGACGGGGGAGACGTTCTCGACCTGGATCTTCATGTCGTTTCGGGCCCTTCTGCGGGATCGGCGGAAAGCCGGTAGTGCTATGTGCGCCGGGCGGGCGCGGTCAAGCGCGAAATGGGCGGGGAGGGACTCGAACCCTCACGCCTCGCGGCGCCAGATCCTAAGTCTGGTGCGTCTGCCAGTTCCGCCACCCGCCCCGGTGGCGACGACGTTTACCACGCCCGCCGCAGACGACGGCCCGGGTTTGTAGTACGAGAGGGCCCGTGACGGTCGTCCACCAGCATCCCCCGGAAGAGAAGTGCCTGCCCGCCTGCCCCGCGTGGGCGGAGGGGGTGCTGGAGCTCTATGCCCTGCAGCGCCGCCACGCCGAGATGCTGGAGGCCTGCCGAGCGGCCCAGGCGATCGAGTGCGTGATCGTCGCGCCGGCGGCGCCCGGCGTGGAGCTCCCCGAGTACCTGCACGACGAGGAGCTCGTCCGGCTGAACCTCGTCGCCGGGCGCGACGCCCGGGAGGTGCTGCTCGACGAGTGGGGCGTGCGCGCCGAGCTGACGTTCCGCGGCCGCCGCTTCGACTGCGCCCTGCCGTGGCCGTCCATCATCGGCGGCATCCTGCGCCCGCCCGAGCGCAAGCGCCCCCGCTTCGGCGTGATCGAGGGCGGCAAGAAGGACTGAGCCCGCTCGTCCTCCCCGCCGGTGGCGCCGTGGCGCGTCCGTCTGCGCGCGCGCCGTCCGGAAAAAGGTCGACGGGGACCCGGCTCTCGCCAGGTCCCCGTCGTGTGAGCGCAGAAGGAATCGAACCTTCAACCTATGGATTAAGAGTCCATTGCTCTGCCAGTTGAGCTATGCGCCCGAATGCTGCTCGGGATGGCCGAGGGGCCGCGTATCTAGCAGCGTCCTCGCAGTATGTCAACGACGGCTTGGCGCAGCGTCATCATCCGGCTGCGCCTCCGCGCCGGACGCGTTTGGCGCGCCCGGAGGGTGGCGCGCCCGGAGGGAGTCGAACCCCCGACCCGCGGCTTAGAAGGCCGCTGCTCTATCCAGCTGAGCTACGGGCGCGTGAAAGTCGCAGGTCGTTCGTGCCCGCGACCGAAGGTTCGTACGGGGCCAGTGTTGGCCCCGGGCCCCGGCCAGCTGAGCTACGGGCGCGTGAAAGTCGCAGGTCGTTCGTGCCCGCGGCCGAAGGTTCGTACGGGGCCAGTGTTGGCCCCGGGCCCCGGCCAGCTGAGCTACGGGCGCAGGTGCCGTTTGGTAAAACTGGGGTGAGTAAAGGGGCTCGAACCCTTAACCCCCGGATCCACAGTCCAGTGCTCTACCGATTGAGCTATACTCACCGTAAATACGATCTGGCGCGCCCGGAGGGAATCGAACCCCCGACCTGCGGCTTCGAAGGCCGACGCTCTATCCAACTGAGCTACGGGCGCGTGAAGCGGTGCGCGTCCTTGCCGGCGTGGCGAAGGTTCATACGGGGCCAGTGGTGGCCCCGGGCCCCGGCCAACTGAGCTACGGGCGCATACTGCTGGGGAACGCCGCGTTCTCGGCGTCCCGGCCATCCCATGCTGTCAAAGATCGGGGCGGCGGGATTCGGACCCGCGACCTCCTGCGCCCAAGGCAGGCGCGCTACCAGGCTGCGCTACGCCCCGGACGCTGGAGGAGGCCCGAGGCCACCCCGTTTCCGAGAACGCCCGTCATTAGCCTCTCGCCGTGCTGGCGTCAAGCGCCCTCGCGCGCGATCCGCTCGAGCCAGGGGCGGAGCTTCCGGAACGCGTCGCCCCGGTGCGAGAGCGCGTCCTTCTCCTCGGGCGAGAGCTCCGCCATCGTCCGCCCGTCCTGCGCGTCCGGCACGAAGAGGGGGTCGTAGCCGAACCCGCCGGACCCGCGTCGCGCGTGCCCGATGCGTCCGCGGCAGACCCCGGTCACGCTCGCGACGATCGTCCCGTCGGCGCGCGCCACGGAGAGCACCGCCTCGTACTCCGCGCCGCGCCGCCCGTCCGGCAGCCCGGCCAGGGAGCGGAGCAGCTTGTCGTTGTTGCGCTCGTCCCGCGCCGCCCTTCCCGCGACCGGTCCGAGCTCGGCGGCGGCGCCCTCGGCGAGCTCGCACACGGGGCTCGCCGGCGCGGGCCCCGGCTCCTCGTCGGACCAGCGCGCGGAGCGGACGCCGGGGGCGCCGCCGAGCGCGTCCACCGACAGCCCCGAGTCGTCGGCGAGCGCCGGCATGCCGGCGAACCGCGCGTACGCGGCCGCCTTCTTCTCCGCGTTCGCCTGGAAGGTGGCGCCGTCCTCCTCCACCTCGGGCAGGTCGCGCCCGAGGTCCTCCGGCGAGACGACGCGGATGGGGAGCCCGGAGACCAGCCGGCGCAGCTCGCGGAGCTTGCCGGGGTTCGTGGTGGCGAAGAAGAGGTCCACGCTCACCTCCGCAGCGCCTGCTCCTGGTGCTCCTGGAGGCGGCGGATCCCCTCGAGCGCCGCGTCGACCATCCGGTCGAGATCGGCGCGGGGGAACGGCTTCCCCTCCGCGGTCCCCTGCACCTCGACGAGCGCGCCGTCGCCGGTGGCGACGACGTTCATGTCCACCTCCGCGGTCGAGTCCTCCCCGTAGTCGAGGTCCACGCAGACCTCGCCCTCGACGATGCCGACCGACACCGCCGCGACGCTCCGCGCCACGGGGTTCCGGGCGATGGTCTTCCGCGACTGCAGCGCGCGGATGGCGAGGACGAGCGCCACGTAGCCGCCGGTGATCGCGGCCGTGCGCGTGCCGCCGTCGGCCTGGATGACGTCGCAGTCGAGCGTGATCGTCCGCGGCCCGAGCGCGCGGAGGTCGATCGCCGCGCGCAGGGCGCGGCCGATGAGCCGCTGGATCTCGAGCGTGCGCCCGCCCTGCTTGCCGCGCGCGGCCTCGCGGGCCATCCGCTCGTGCGTCGAGCGCGGCAGCATCCCGTACTCCGCGGTGACCCAGCCGGCCCCCGTGCCGTAGACGTGCGGCGGCACCTTCTCGTCGACGGTCGCGGTGCAGAGCACGTGCGTGTCGCCGAACCTCGCGAGGCAGGAGCCCTCCGCGTGCTTCGACACGCCGGGCTCGAGGACGACGTTCCGGAGATCCCGCTGGCCGCGACCGTTCGTGCGCATGGGGCGGCGAGATAGCACGGGGCGTCGGCCGCCGCCACGGTGTCGACCGCGCGGGGGCGGCGTGCTTTGCTGTCTCCGGAGGATCCGCATGCGCCCGCTCGTCGTCGCCATCGCCGCCTCGCTCGCCGCGGGCTGCCTCACCCCGAGCCGCGCAGGCCTCTGCTCCGGGGAAGATCGGCGCCGGTGCCTGGGCGTGGAGGAGTGCGCGACCGACCGGACCCGCGGCTGCGTCGTGTGCGCCTGCCGGTCCTGGGACGACACCTCCCCCGTCACGCCCGCGGGGGCCTATCCGGAGGGCGAACGCCCCGGTCCCCCGCTGCCGGCGCCCGGGACACGCTGACCGCGAGCGCTGGCCCAGGTGCCCGGCGCGCGGGTCTAGGGCCCCGCGGCTCCGACGCTTCTTCGACAGGCTCAGGTTCGACTGTCCGGGGGACGCAGCGGAGTGACGGGAAGCCCCGTCCTCTAGCGCCCGGCCCGGCGCGTCGCGTTCCGCCAGGCGGCGACGCCCTCCGCGACCGCGGCGGCGATCCGCTCCTGGTACTCGGGCGTGCGCAGCCGCGCCGCCTCCCCGTCGTGCGAGATGAAGCCGACCTCGAGGAGCACCGCGGGCATGCGCGCGCCCGCGAGCACGTAGAACGGCGCCTGCTTCACCCCGCGGTCCTCGGCGCCGAGCGCGCTCACGAGCTTCTCGTGCACCGCGTACGCGAGCCGCGAGGAGCCCGCGAGCGCGTCCTGGTCCTCGAGGTCCTGGAGGATCGCCGCCACGGGATCGGCGGGATCGAGCTCCGGCTCTCCGGCGAGCCGATCGGCGTTCTCGCGCGCGGCCACCGCCGTCGCCGAGGCGTCGGTCGCGTCGGCGGAGAGGAAGTAGGTCTCGACGCCGGCGGAGTGCCGGCGCGCCTCGGCCGAGGGCATGGAGTTGAGGTGCACCGAGACGAACAGGTCGGCGCGGAGCGCGTTCGCGATGGCGGCGCGGTTCGCGAGCGGCACGCCGATGTCGCCGGTGCGGGTGAGCACCACCTTGCCGCCGATCGTCCGGAGCCGCGCGGCCACGCGGCGCGCGATCTCCAGCGCGACGTCCTTCTCCTTGTCGCCGAGCGGCGAGAGCGCGCCCTCCTGATCGCCGCCGTGCCCCGGATCCACCACGGCGACGAAGCCGGGCGCGCGCGGCGCGGCGGCGAGGAGGAGCGCGGCGGCGAGCGGGGCGAGCATCGCCCGTGAATTCTAGCAGAGGGCCGGCCGGCGTCCCGCTCCACGGCCTTGCTCACGGCCGCCGGGCCCGCTCCACGGCCTTGCTCACGGCCGCCGGGCCCGCGCCCCGCCGAGCTGGCTCTCCGCCTAGAGGACCTCGAGGCGGGGAGGCTCACCCGCGACCACCTCGCCGATCTCGACGGCGGCGACGCCGGCGGCGCGGAGCGCCTCGAGCACCCCGGCGGCGCGGCCGGGATCGACGGCGGCGAGGAGCCCGCCGTTCGTCTGCGCGTCGGCGAGGACGATGGGCGTCGTCGGGTGGAGGCCCTCGGCGAAGTGCACGTTCGGCCGGACCCAGGCGAGGTTCGCGCGCGAGCCGCCGGGCACGATCTCCCTCGCGGCCAGGTCCTGGACGCCGGGCAGCACCGGGATCGCCTCGGCGCGGAGCCGGAGCGTCACCCCCGAGCCCTCCGCCATCTCCCAGCCGTGGCCGAGGAGCCCGAACCCGGTGACGTCCGTGAGGGCGTGCACGGCGCCGCTCGCCGCGAGGATCTCGCCCGCCGTCCTGTTGAGCGCGCTCATCACCTCGATGGCGAGGTCCACGAGCGCGGCGCCGGCTTCCTCCCGCTTGATGGCAGTGGTCACGATGCCCATCCCGAGCGGCTTCGTGAGGAGGAGGACGTCGCCGGGGCGCGCGCCGACGTTCCGGAGGATGCGATCGGGGTGGACGATCCCGGTGACCGCCATCCCGTACTTGGGCTCGGGGTCGTCGATGGAGTGGCCGCCCAGGATGGGCGCGCCGGCGAGCCGCGCCGACTCCGCCCCGCCGCGCAGCACCTCGCCGAGCAGCTCCATCGGCAGCTTCCCGACCGGCCAGCTCACGAGGTTGAGCGCGAAGAGCGGCCGGGCGCCCATCGCCCACACGTCCGAGAGCGCGTTCGCGGCGGCGATCCGCCCGAACCAGTACGGGTCGTCCACCACGGGGGTGAAGAAGTCGACCGTCTCGACGATCGCCTCGGTGTCCGAGAGCCGGTACACCGCGGCGTCGTCGCGCGTCTCGGTCCCCACGAGCGCGCGCGGCTCCTCGATCCTGGGCACGTGGCGCAGCACCTGCGCCAGATCCGCCGGGCGGATCTTGCAGGCTCAACCCGCGCCGTGGCTGAAGCTCGTGAGGCGGATCTTCTTCTCGGGATCCATGCCGTTACCCCATACCGGCGGGCGGGTGCTCGGGCAACCGCGAGGCGCCCGCGGTGCTCTGGCGGCGGATACGCGACCCGGGCCAGCGCGCACGGCGCGTCGAACGTCGACTCCGGTCGGCTTCGCGTGGCTCGGAGCAGGGGCGGCGAGGCGTCCGTCGCGGAGCCTCGTCACCGCGGGCCGGAGGACGGGCGGCTATCCTCCGGCGACCTGGAGGTACAGCTCCGCGTTCCGGTTGCCGGGCGAGATCTCGAGCACGGCGCGCCACTGCGCCACCGCGTCGTCCCTGCGCCCGCCGCCGTACAGCGCGAGCCCGAGGTTCAGCCGGGCGAGGACGTACGTGGGGTTCTGCCGCACGACCTCCTCGTACTCGCTGATGGCCGCCTCCCGATCCCCCGCGTCCCGGAGCGCGCCCGCGAGCTTCGCGCGGACGTCGCAGAACGCGGGCCCGAGCGCGAGCGCGCGCCGGTACTCGGCGATCGCCTCCTCGTGGAGCCCGGAGGAGAGGTACACGTCGCCGATGTCGGCGTACATGTTCGCGAGCTTGCCCTGGACGTAGCGATCCAGCTTCCCGTGGGCGGCGCCGGAGCGCGAGAGCGCGTGCCGGTAGGTCTCCTGCGCCTCGCGGTACTTGCCCGTGTCGTTGTAGGTGACCGCGAGGTTGAGCGCGGCGTCCGTGTACCCCGGGTTGATCCGGAGCGCCGCCTCGAACGCCCGCAGCGCTTTCTGGTACTGCCCCTGGTCGTGGTAGACGACCCCGAGCATGTTGTAGACGTCGGCGAAGGACGGGTTCGACTCGACGACCTGCGTCAGGTACGTCTCCGCGAGGCCGTAGTCCTTCTTCAGATAGTACGCGCGCCCGAGCGCGAGCGCCTGCTTCAGGGTGTCGTCCACGGGACCCTCCCGGCCGCGCAGCGTAGCACGCGCCGCGCCGCCGGACGGTCGATCCCGACCTCGCGTCGCGGCCGAGGCGAGGTCGTCGGGACTCCGCGGCCAGGCCGCGCGCGCAGGACTCCGCGGCCCGGCCGCCCGCGGGGCGTACCGGACCCCAAGCGCGACGCCCGGTCACAGCCCGGAGACGATCGTCCAGCGCTCTCCCTCGCGCAGGAGCTCGTACCGCGAGCGCAGCGCCCGCGGCGCCTCCTCGCCGACGGTGAGCTCCTGGTCCTCGCCCACGATCGCGCGATCCCGCTCCACGCGGATCTGCCACGCGAGGATGCGCACGCGCGCCGGCGGTCCCGCGCGCAGGTCCTCGCCGAGCCGCGCGAGCAGCGCGTCACGTCCGCCGGCACCTGCGTAGCGCTCCGAGACGAGCCGCGCGTAGGCCTCCGCGTCACGCCGGTTGAAGGCGTCCTCCCGGCGGAACAGCGCGGCGAGCACGCCCTTCAGCTCCGCGAACTGACGGCCGTCGGAGCACCACCCCGCGGCGCTGCAGCGGGACATCTCGAACGCCTCGCGCCCCACGTAGGAGATCCGCGCGCGCTCCTCCTGCCACGCGACGTCCCCGTCCGCCTCCACGACGGCCAGGACCCGCGCCTTTCCCCGATCCATCGCGACCACGACGTCCGCGTAGCGCACCGAGCGGAGCGAGGCGATCCCGCCCGCGCGGAAGCCGTAGACGTCCGGCACCCGGGCGCGGTCCTGCTTCGCGAGCGCGGCCTTCACCTGCGTCTCGGGGCTCGCCAGCGCGAGGCGCGGGTCGCCGCAGGAGACCTTGCCCCACAGCGCCCAGACCACGAGGGCGGCGGCGACGGCGGCGAGCGACGGGACGAGGTGGGGAGCGCCCACCCGCGTGGCGCGCTCACGCCGGCCGCGGGCGCGCTCGCCGAGCTCCGGCGGCGGCGCGGCCGGCGGCTCACCGGATCGACGCAAGGAGCTTCTCCGCCTCCGGGCGCCGCGGGTCCTGCGGGTGCTTCACGATGAGCTTCTGCAGGGCGGAGCGGGCGCGGTGCTTCTCGTCGATCTCCAGGTAGGAGTGCGCGAGCTTCATGAGCGCCTCCACCTCGTGGCGCGAGCCGGGGTACTTCGAGACGAGCGCCTCGTAGCGCCCGGCCGCGCCGGCCCAGCGCCCGCGCTTGTAGTAGTACTCGCCCACGTACCACTCGTGGCTCGCGAGCCGCCCCTCCGCCTCGGCGAGGAGCTTCTTGGCCTCCGGCGCGTACTTCGAGTCGGGCTTCGCCTGCACGAAGTCGCGCAGCGCGCGGGCGGCCTTCTCCACCTGACGCTGGTCCTTCTCGTACGCCGGCGGGAAGAGCACGAAGTCCCCGGGCGCGTCGCGGAGGTACGACACCCCGACGCGAAGCTCCGCGAGCTCCACCTCCTCGTGCGTCGGGTGCATCGTGACGAACTGCTGGTACGCGTCGGCCGCCTCGACGTAGCGCTCCTGCTTGAACTTGAGATCGGCGAGCCGGAGCTCGGAGAGCGGCGCGTACTTCGAGAACGGGTACTTGGTGCGGACGTACTCGAAGAACTTCACGGCCTCGGAGTAGTTGTCGTGCTTCAGCTCGTCGACGCCGGCTTCGTAGTTGGCCTCGGCCGTGGCCCCGTACTTGAGCTGGCCGGTGAAGCTGACGCGCTTGGAGCCACACGCGGCGAGGAGGACCGAGAGCGCGAGGGCGGCGGGGAGGCGCATGAGGCCGTGAGGATAACAGAGGCCCGCCCGGCGCGCAGCCGCCAGCGACGGCGTCAGCCGTCCTCCCAGATCCCGAGGACCCTCGCCACGACCGGGCCCGCGAACCCGCGCCCGAGGAGAAAGCGCGCGAGCCGCCGGCGCGCGCGGTCGTCGAGGGTCTCGAGCGCGGCCCCGCGCGCCCGGCGCTCCGCGAGCGCCCGGCACAGCGCGACCTCTCCGCCCTCCCCTCCCTCCGCCACAGCGCCGGCGATCGCCGCGCGCGCCGCGTCGCCGGGGATGCCCGCCGTGCGGAGCCGCCGCTCCGCCAGCCGGGGGCCGAGCCGGCCGGGCGCGACGAGCGCCCGGGCGCGGGCCCGGGCGTACGCGGCGTCGTCGAGGTAGCCGAGGCGCCGGAGCCAGCCCACCACCGCGTCCGCCTCGGCGGAGAGCTCGGCCTTGGCGAGCCGGGCGCGGACCTGCGCCTCGGTGCGGGCGCGGCTCGCGAGGAAGCGGAGCGCGAGCGCCTTGGCGCGCGCGAGCGGGGGAGCGTCGTCGGGCATCGGCCGCGGCGAGCGTACCACGCGCCCCGCGGCGGGTCGGCGGGCCGCGCGGAGCCCGGTCGATCTGGCCGCGGGAGCGATCCAGAGCGGCGGGGTCTCCGCCTCAGCCCGCGATGGTGAGCGACAGCTCGGCGCCGTTGCAGACGATGCGCGCGATCTGGCCCTCGCGCCGTGCGGTCGTCGCGCCGAGCTGCGTCTCGCCGACGTTCCACGCCGGCCCGAGCGCCTTCACGAGATCGTCGCGGATGCGATCGCAGCCGTTCGACGGCGGCCGCGTCGCGAGCGAGACGGCCCGGACCCTGGGCAGATCCGCCTTGCCCGTGATCCTCACCTCGTCGAAGTGGACGCCCGCGACGACGAGCTCGGCCCTGGCGGTGGTCGCCCGGCCCCCGGCGACGCTCGCGTCGCGGGCGTTCGGGTCGAGGCGCGCGAGCGCGGCGTGCGCGCCGTCCCATGCCTCGCCGGGGAGGACGGGCAGGGCGGTCTCGATGGCGGGGCCGGAGCGGTGGCAACCCACGGCGAGGACGGCGAGGAGGGCAGCGGCGGCGGCGCGGGGGAGCGAGGTGCGGGACACGGATGACCTCCTGTTGGAGCGAGCGGCGCGGGTATAGCGCCACTCGCCCCGCGGAGGAAGCCCCGACGCGGGGTCCGTGTGGGCACCAACGTTCTCCGGCGCCGCGCGCGGCGCAGCCCCGTGAAATCCTTCAGAACCGCTCGATCTGGAAGTCGTCGTCCTTGCCCGGCGCGGCGGCGCCGGCCGGACG